>JAZNSJ010000081.1:0-10257 GCA_045591155.1 Acutalibacteraceae bacterium
AAATTCTAATCTAAATAGTCATAATACCCCAAGATAATATTTATTATATTTTACTATTTATATGTACGGCTTGTCAAGGATTATTATTATTGTTATTATTTATATATAATATGTTTGTCGCATTTTACATATTATAATCAAAAATTTTGTAATTATTGTAAATTGCTAAATATATTCAACGTACATTATAATAAAACCAAGGAGGGTGATTTTATGAAAAAAACAATTAAAATATTCGCTATTTTCTTTTCAGTAGTTATCTTATTAACCTTTTGTTCTTGCAAAGCAACTGACAAAGCTCAATTGTCATCGTCAATCCCTGCACTTCAAGAAAACTCTAACACCCATATAGGTAATATTGACTACAATTCAACCCTACTACGTAGAATGGACGCAACCAATAAAATTGAAAATATAGAAAGTATAAAAATTTTGTCGGGCAGTTGTGCTACAGGTGCGCCTGTACTTACTAATAAAAATGATTTTGAATTTTTACAAAAATATATCCACAGCCACGATCGTACCGACAAAAAAGAAAATTGGGATGCATGGCTTAAAGAAAATACCGATTTTTGTTTAGAGATTGATACCAAGCAACAAGGTGAATATTATCTCTATCTTACAAAAGACGGCAGCATTGCTGTACAACAAATGTGTGGCGACAGCGAAGTGCCGGAAATAACCTACGAGATTTACACAGCAGATGCTAACGATGTGCTAACTAAAGAAAAACTTGAAAAGTTTTAAAAGCAAATAAAACTGACGGAGTGTTCACTTGAACACTCCGTCTTAACTTTTTTTACCAATTTACCTGCCAGCGCTTCGAATAACTACCGCTTGCATTTTTGTTTTCTACTGGGTCATTGGTTTTTGAATTTTTAATTCTATCATTTAATTCTTTATCAAACTCGGCCTCATCCAAAGGAAGTTTAACAGGTACTCCGCCTTTCCAGCTTGAAAGATATGCCGCATTTGAAAGTGTTAGCTCGTAAATACCATCCGTACCGGGTGATAATAACTCCTCGCCATGTAAAATAGCGTTTACATAGTTTTGAATTATTTTTTTATGAGCCTCTCCATCTTTGCTTGTGGTTACAAACTCTTCATAATCACACTTAATATTCGGGAACAAATCATTTGCATTAAAGCAAATATCACGTTCGTCTTGAGGCAATTTCCACCATTTTAGAACTCCGTTTTCTACAACCAATTTGCCTTTAGTGCCCGAAATTTCAAGTCGGTTAGTACCAGGACATTCACCTGTTGAAGTTACAAACATACCTGTTGCACCATTTTGGTAACGGGTAAGCAGGGTTACATCATCCTCTACCTCAATATTGTGGTATTTACCAACCTCACAATTTGCCTGTACCTGCACAGGCATTCCGCAAATCCACTGCCAAAGGTCAAGGTTGTGAGGCGCTTGATTTAGTAGCACTCCCCCGCCTTCACCAGCCCAGGTTGCTCGCCAACCCGCAGAATCATAATAATACTGCGTGCGATACCAGTTAGTAATTATCCACACTGTACGTTTAAGTTCACCTAAGGCTCCGCTTTTTACAATTTCACGTGCTTTGGCAAAAACATCATTTGTGCGCTGATTAAACATTATAACAAATTTTTTATTGGTTTTATTTGCAAGCTCGTTTATAGCACGTGCCTTGCTTACCGTAATATCTACGGGCTTTTCAACCAAAACATTAAACCCAGCATTTAGCGCATCCATTGCAATATCACAGTGAAGCTTATGCGGTGTTGATACAATTACCGCATCAATAAGACCGCTTGCAAACATTTGGTTGTAATCGTCAAAAATTGTTACACCTTTATAGGTGTCTTTGCAAAACTGTTGACGGTCGGGTAAAATATCGCAAACCGCTGTAAGTTTTGCGCCAGTTACTTCGCCGGCGAACAGTGTATTAGCGTGAGCTGTACCTATATTTCCAATGCCCACAATTCCAACTCGAACTTGATTCATAATAACACCTACTTTATTTCTTTGCTCCGCCGTATGTTCCATTAGTATCAGCAAAGGTTTCTGTAACATTTTCTTTTTTCTTAGATGTAGCTACACGCTTCATAAGCTCTTCATAATAAAGGTCCTCATCAAATGGCAACTCAATCTCTTTACCCAAAAAGTCCGAAAGATGCATAGCATTTGAAAGGATAACGCCCTTAATACCCTCAGCGCCCTCCGCTACAAGCGGTGTGCCGTGCAAAATTTTGCCTGCCCAAGCATTTACAACACCTATATGCTGTGGATTACTATTTTCAATTTCAACATCTAACACGTGTGAGGGAACCGCACCAAATACTGCGGTATTTGTCTTAGTAAACTCAGATTCTTTTACATCAAACTCAATAACAGTAAGCCTATCATCCTCAACAACCAGCTTTGCGCCATCCATTTGAACCTCAAAACGATTAGTTCCCTTACCGTCACCTGTAGTTGTAATAAACACACCTGTTGCGCCATTTTCGTACTCAACAAATGTTGTTACGTCATCATCAACCTCAATGTCGTGCCATTTGCCGTACTTAATTTTTGACAGCACTTTAACAGGCATACCGCAAATCCACTGCCAAAGGTCAAGCTGATGGGGGCACTGGTTAAGCAGTACACCACCGCCTTCACCCGCCCAAGTCGCACGCCAGTCGCTTGAATTATAATAAGCCTGAGAACGATACCAGTTGGTTATAAGCCAGTTTGTACGGCGAATTTCACCATATTTACCCGAGTGAACAAGCTCGTGCATCTTGCGGTAAACAGGGTTGGTACGCTGATTAAACATCATACCAAAAACAACCTCTGGATGCTGCTGCGATACAGCAATCATCTCACGAACCTGACGGGTATAAACACCTGCGGGCTTTTCACACATTACGTGAATACCTCGGTTCATACATTCTATTGAGTATGTAGTATGGTCATAATGGGGCACTGCAATAAGACAAGAATCAATAAGACCGCTGTCTAGCATCTCGATAGCATCGGTAAAATATGTAATGTTAGCATCGGGATACTTGCCCTTTGCAAATTCAATACGTTGTGGATTTTTGTCGCAAATTGCAACCAAATCTACCTCGGGGCAGTTGCCAGTCATAATATTTGAGGTGTGCCCCGTACCCATATTACCAAAGCCTATAATACCAAGTTTAATTTTTTTATTCATTTTAAAAACCTACCCTTCAATTAAAAGCCAAATGATTTAAGATAATCATAACTACGCTTAATGCAGTCGAACGGATTTTCACCGTGACATTCATCCTGCTCTACCATCATATACTTAACTTTGCTGCTTTCTGCTGCTTTAAATACACGGTCAAAATTAATGTTACCCTCACCAACAACTGCAATATTATCGTTAAAATCCTTAAAGTTTTCGTTGTAGTTATAATCTTTAAGATGAATAATCGGAAGTCTGCCCGAGAATTTTTCGATCCACGCTGCAGGGTCAGCGCCTGCTGCTTGCACCCAAAATGTGTCAAGTATAAACCCAAACTCATCAGCGCTAAAATCTTCAGCCATTTTTTCAAGAATAGTTTTACCGTCAATTTTTAAAAACTCTTTTGCATGATGATGGTACATAAAGGTTTTTCCGTTTTCTTTAATACCTTTGATTATTGGGGTATATTCATCAAGAAAATCTTTATACAGAATACCCTCTTTAGATAAAGAAAAGTCGTGATGACCAAGTCCTACATAATCACAACCAAAAATTTCATGATTTTGGCAAACCTTTGTCACATCCTCTTTAAGCTGAGTTGGTGGTGTGTGGGTTACCACACATTTAAGACCGTTTTTCTTAAGATTTTCTGCAAGCCACTCTGGTTCATAGTCACAAACACAGCTAATTTGAACATTTTTATATCCAATATCTGCCACTCGGCCTAGTGTTTGAGCAAAATCGTCAAGGTTTTTACAATAATCACGCAGTGTATAAAACTGAATACCTATCTCCATTAATTAAGCCTCCGCTAAAATAGTTTTGAAAGCATTGCACGCATAATCAAATGCCTCGTCACCTGTTTCAAAATTAAACTCGCCAACCTTGCTTTCCTCGCCCTCGCGTTCAAGGCCGCTAAGACCACTAAATTCTTTAAGATGTGGCTCCATTGTAAAACAGCTTCCGCCCATTGATAAATACTGGGGAACAATAATTTTAAAATTACCGTCACCGTTTCCTGCGGGTACTATCATATCGTCAATAGCACGTGCATCCTTTACGTGAACGTATTTTATATAGTTTTTAAGCAAATTCCAAGCCTCGATTGTGTTTTCACCACTCTGCACAAAATTTGCAGGGTCAAATATGCCTTTTATTTTTGGTACTGCCTTAAAAATCTCAAGGCAGTGCGCAGCGGTGTCACCATAAATACCCTTTTCATTTTCATGGCAAAGTGTAACACCTGTGCCACTGGCAACCTCAGCCATACAGCCTAAACGATCCAAAACCTCGTTTTTATAAACCGACGAATCCTTACCCTGCGGCATAAAGAACGAAAACATACGAATATTTTGAGCACCCAAAATATTAGCAAGCTCTAACACGTGCTTTAGCTTTTCAAGATGCGCTGCAAAATCATCTTTTTCAATATCAATTTTACCTATTGGCGAGCCTATTGACCAAGTTATAAGCCCAGCATTGTCAAGTTTTTTACGCACCTCACGCGCCTTATCAAGTGTAATATCAGCTACATTGGTATCATCAACATTACGAATTTCAAGGCCGCTTAATTCATTGCGTAACATAGCTTTAATTTGCTCGTCAATCATTGGGCTTGCCTCATCGGCAAAGCCGTAAATTTTAATATTTTTGTTCATAATTAAACACCAGAATATGCAGAGAAACCACCATCAACAGGAACTGTTATGCCTGTTACAAAGCCTGATTTTGTTTCATCAAGCAACCACTCTACTGTGCCAAGCAACTCTTCCGCCTCGCCAAAACGACCCATTGGGGTAGAACGCAAAATCTTATCGGTACGTGGTGTTGGGGTACCGTCCTCGTTAAAGAGAAGCGCACGGTTTTGGTTTGAAACAAAGAAGCCGGGTGCTATCGCATTAACGCGGATTCCCTCTTTTGCAAAGTGAACCGCAAGCCAAGATGTAAAATTGGTAACTGCAGCCTTTGCAGCAGAATATGCAGGGATTTTTGTAAGAGGACGGTAAGCGTTCATAGAAGAAACATTAAGAACACTACAACCCTTTCTGCCAATCATATCTACCATAAACACCTGACTTGGAAGTAAAACGCCCTTAAGGTTTAGGTCAAAAACAAAATTAAAGCCCTTTTCGTCAATGTTAAAGAACGTGAGAATGTCCTCTGCCGACTCATCGCCTTTAACATACTCTTCGTGCGCAGTGGTGCACTTGGGGTTATTACCACCGGCGCCGTTTACAAGAATATCACACTTGCCAAAGTCAGCAAGTACTTTCTGGTGAACCGATTCAATATCTGCTTTATCAAGGCAGTTACACTTGTATGCTTTAGCTGTGCCGCCCTTTGAAACAATACCTTCAGCTACCTTGCCTGCAGCTTCTTCGTTAAGGTCAAGCAGTGCTACCTTAGCACCCTTTTGTGCCAAAAACTCAGCAAAACCCGAGCAAAGAACACCGCCCGCACCTGTTACAACTATTACTTTATCCATTGTTATTTACTCTCCTTTTCAAGTGTGTCCCAACACCCAAGCATATACATAATGCCAAGTGCTCTATCATATAAACCGTAGCCTGGGCGAACAGTACCTGCCTTTTCGCCCCAAAGATGTCTACCGTGGTCGGGGCGTATATAACCCTCAAAGCCACAGTCGTGATATGCCTTTAATATATCTAAAATGCCTGTGTCACCGTCACAGTCGCGGTGGCTTGCCTCTGAAAAGTCGCCGTTAGGGAAGTGCTTTACATTGCGTATATGCGCAAAGGCTATGCGGTCACAATGTTTTCTTACAATGTCGGCAACGCGATTTTCAGGGTTAGCATTTAAACTGCCCGAACAAAGTGTTAGACAGTTGTATGGATTATCAACCATTTTTAAGAATCGATCAATGCTTGGCTCGTCAATAAGAAGACGTGGAAGACCGAAAATATCCCATGGTGGATCATCCATGTGTATTGCCATTTTTATGCCTGTTTCTTCGCAAACGGGCATCAATTTTTCTAAGAAATACTTAAGGTTTGCCCAAAGCTTTTCGTGGTCAACACCCTCATACGCCTTAAAAAGCTCATCAAGCTTAGCCATTCTTTCGGGTTCCCAACCCGGAAAAGACATATTGTATTTTTCGGTAAATTCAAGAATGTAGTTTGCCATTGCATTGTAATCATCCTGAATCATACCCTTTTCATAAAAAAGAGCGGTAGAACCGTCACCTACTGGATGAAATAAATCCGAACGGGTCCAGTCAAATATAGGCATAAAGTTATAACAAATAACCTTAACACCAAATTTAGCAAGATTACGAATTGTTTGAATGTAGTTTTCAATATATTTATCACGTGTAGGAAGACCAATTTTAATGTCATCATGAACGTTAACCGATTCAACAACATCAATGTTAAAGCCGTACTCATCGCACTGTGCTTTTACCTTTGCAATTTCTTCTTCACTCCAAATTTCTCCGGGCATTTTGTCGTGAAGCGCCCAAACAATTCCCGTAACACCTGGGATTTGTTTAATGTCCTGCAGTGAAATTTTATCGTTTCCTTCACCGTACCAACGAAATGTCATTTGCATACATTTACACCTTCCGTTTTCAAATTTTTTAACAATATTTCATGGGCATAATGCACCATTGTTATTTATATTATACATAATTACTTTTCACAATGGAATTGCAAATATTATCTTTAAATATTGCAAATCTTATCAAAGTGTTATATAATACCTTTGGTGATATTATGAACAAGTATTTTTCACATAGCCAATACGGTCTTAAGTGTCATTACTACTGCGACGAAAAGCCAGATAAAGAGTCGTTTAAGCTACACACACACGATACGTTCGAACTTTACATTTTTGTATACGGTAAGGGTAAATTTTTAATAGAAGGTAACGAATATCCACTCTCACATGGTGATATTATTTTACTTCGTCCTACCGAAGCGCATTATATTGACATTGATGATTCACGCCCTTATGAGCGCTTTTCGGCGCATTTTAGCGAGGACTTTTTCAAAACATTTGACAAGGAAAGCCTTTTGCTTGAACCATTTTTAAATCGTGAAGCAGGTACCTTTAACCACTATTCACGCGATGATTTCAAGCCCGAAATATACAACCTTTTGGTAAATAACCTGCTTGGTGAAACTCAAAACCGACATTTACAGGTTAGTTGTAATTTATTAACACTGCTAAATGAAATTTACAAGGTATATAAATCAAATCGTGATACCGCAACACAGGGCGAATCGCTAACACAGCAAATTGTTAGGTACATAAATAACCATATAAACGATAATATAACTCTTGATACCATATGCAACAAATTTTATATAAGTAAGCCGCAGCTGTGCCGTAACTTTAAGGCTGCAACAGGCTCTACCGTGCAAAACTATATAAATGCCAAGCGGCTTGTAAATGCAAAGCGTATGATGGCAAACGGCATCTTACCTACTCGCGCCGCCGTTCTTTGTGGCTTTAACGACTATTCAGTGTTTTATAGAGCTTTTTTTAAGGAATACGGTAAAGCCCCAAAGAAAGAGTATAATAAAATTTAAAGCACCGCATTTTGCGGTGCTTTTTCATTTGACTAAATCTTTCACTACTTCCCCTGCTATTATTAGCCCTGCAACGCTTGGTACAAACGGTACCGAGCCGATAATATTATCGGGGTTAGTTATTGGCTCTTCTTTAGAATAAACAACCTTTAATTTCTTTATTCCCTCTTTTTTAAGCCTTGTTCTCATAACCTTGGCAAGTGGACAAACGCTTGTTTTATAAATATCGGCAACCTCAAACATTTCGGGATGCAGTTTATTTCCCGTACCCATACTACTAATAATTTTTGTGTTACCTTTATTGGCTCCAACAATAAGCTCTACTTTAGCGGCAACCGTATCAATAGCATCAACAATATAATCATATTGTGATAAATCAATAGCATCAGAAATTTGGGGGAGATAAAACATTTTATATACTGTAACCTTACATTCAGGATTAATATCAAGTATTCTATCGCGTGCAACATCTACCTTATATTTTCCTATGGTTTTATGCGTTGCATAAAGTTGACGGTTAATATTGGTAACATTAAATATATCATTGTCTATAAGGTCAATTTTACCTACCCCTGCACGAGCAAGTGCCTCTACCGTAAAGCTACCTACACCACCAACGCCAAACACTGCAACACGGGCGCGTTTAAGTTTATTTATTGCAGCATCACCCAAAACTGCAATTGTTCTTGTGTATTGATTTTCCATAAAACACCTGTTTAATTTAAATTAAAGGAATTAGGCAGCATATCTGCCAAGGTGTACTCATTAAATGTATTTTCGCCCGTTACAACCAAAATTTTAAAATCCGCCTTGCAAAATTCCGCCATAACCTGACGGCAAACACCACAAGGTGTAAACACGCTTAATACGTCACCCTTTTTACCAGCAATAGCAATGGCAGTAAAGCCTGCTACACCCTCACTTACAGCCTTTGCAAAGGCTACGCGTTCAGCACAAATGGTGGGTGAAAAGGATGCGTTTTCAATATTGCAGCCTGTATAAATTTTACCATCGTTTGTAAGCAGTGCGGCGCCAACCTTACACCCCGAATATGGTGAATATGAATTTTGGGTGGCTTTAATAGCCACCGCACAAAGCATTTTGTTATCCATAAATTTTTCCTACCTATCGTATTTATCGCAAAGTGCGTTTATTTGGTCGGCAAACTTTGCTATTTCCTTATTAGAGCTATCCTTGTTTTTATTAATAATAGAAAGCAACCGCTGACCTGCGGCATAAAGGCGGGCAAAAACTGTATCGGCACGGTGCCTGCCCTCGCTTTTCTTTTCAACACGTACAATTTTGCCTTTTTCAAGACATTCGCCTGTAGCAAGGTCATATTTATCGCCACTGAATGGCGCTATTGCATTTACACCAAGAGTGCTTTGAATCTCTTTTGCAAAACTATCACAAACGCTATCATCACCATGATTTACAAACACGGTTTTAAGCGAACTTTTAATGTTAGAAAGCCAACCGAGCAGCATATCGCGGTCGGCGTGACCGCTAATACCCGTAAGCGTAGCAATACGTGCGTTTACGTTTATTTGTTCACCAAAAAGCTTAACTACTTTTTCGCCCTCAACAAGTTTTCTGCCTACAGTGCCTTCTGATTGGTAGCCTACAAAAAGTATCGTGCTGTCATTCCTCCACAAATTGTGTTTTAAATGATGGCGTATACGACCCGCCTCGCACATACCCGATGCTGATAAAATCACCTTTGGTGCCTCGTCAAAATTAATCATTTTAGAGTCGTCAGATGTAACCGACAGCTTAAGTCCGTCAAATCGTATGGGGTCTATTCCCTGTTCTAATAGGTCAAGGGTTTCGGTATCGTAATAATCGGTAAGGCCTGATGAATAAATATTTGTAGCCTCTACCGCCAAGGGACTATCAACATAAACCGAAAAACCCCCGTGATTTTTAATAAGCTTTTGCTCTTTAATATTGCGAATAAGATAAAGCATTTCCTGTGTTCTGCCTATGGCAAACGACGGAATAACCACATTACCGCCGCGATCAAAGGTTTCTTGCAAAATTTCGGTAAGCTGCTGAGTATAATCGGGTCGAGCGCCATGTATGCGGTCACCGTAGGTTGACTCTATAACCACATAATCAGCAACAGGCGGTGTGGCAGGATCATTTATAAGTGGACGGTCTACGTTGCCAAGGTCACCCGAAAAAATAATACGCTTTGTTGTTCCGTTCTCGGTAATTTCAAACAAAATACTTGCCGAACCCAACAAATGCCCTGCATCTATAAATGTAATTCTCACACCTTCAAAAATTTCAGTCGGCTCATTATAATCATAATGCGAAAATAGTTTTAACGCATTTTCGGCATCCTGCAAGGTATAAAGCGGCTGATATTCTTCTTGTCCTGCACGTTTTGCTTTGCGGTTACGCCACTCGGCTTCAAATTCTTGTATGTGTGCCGAATCACGAAGCATTATATTGCAAAGCTTTCTAGTAGCAAGGGTTGTATGAATGTTACCCTTAAAACCCCCAGCTACAAGCGCGGGTATTTTGCCAGAATGATC
>JAZNSJ010000082.1:0-2932 GCA_045591155.1 Acutalibacteraceae bacterium
GCTTTTCTGCCCTGCCATATCCTGTTATAGACTGTTTTACCTGAAGAGGCGTATACTCAAAAACATTTATATTGGCTTTGCGGGCTGCAAGCAATATCACACCTCTTGCTTGCGCTACATCTATGGCGGTAGTTGTGTTAGTATTAAAATATAATTTTTCGATTGACAAGCAGTCTGGTGTATATTTATTTACAAGTGTTGAAATATCATCGAAAATGTCACATAGTCTATCTGAAAACGGCTTATTGGGTTTTGTTGTAACAGCACCATAGGCAATCGTTTTAAAGCGAAAATTATCGTATTCAATTATTCCGTAACCAATAGTTGCATAACCGGGGTCAATACCTAAAATACGCATAATTTTCACCTCACAAATAATTAATAGGCATAATAACCCAATATTTCGTTTATTATATCACAAATAATCATTACAAGCAATATTTTTTTATAAAATTCAACTGGGTATTTATGTTGTATAAATACCCAGTTATTCTAAACCATTATTCAATGCTATCAGATTGTGACGGTAAATCATTATCACTTGTGGAAAAATCATTTTTTTCGCTGTTAGTATCATCAATACTAGAATTTTCCTCAACTTCAGACTCAGTCACACTATCGTTTTCAGAAGAATTTGGTGTTTCTTGTGATGAGGCATTACTATTAGTATCGGAAGATACTTCGCTTGAAACGTTTTCTATGCTTGTAACCGTGCTTAATGTATCTTCACTTGGTGTTTGCTCAGTGGTTGTTGTGTCTTGCTCGGGTACTAGCTCTTCTTCAGGTACAGGATGCCAACCTTTACAACTTTCAATTTCAACACCCGAAATATAGTAGCCTGTCGATTTACTGTAGCACGATGGTACAGCTAATTTGCCGGTAGTATTACAGTATTTTGCTTCAATAACATCATCACTGAATTCAAATTCTTTTTCATCAAGGTTCTTGTGTACTTTTGTCATAATATCGCGCCAGACCTTAGCAGCAGCGCCTGCACTGTGCACATTTTCGGGCTGGTCAAATCCGTACCATACACTACCTACATAATATGGAGTTCCTGCAACCATCCATAAATCTTTTGATTCGCTTGAAGTTCCCGTCTTTGCGTACGCCTTCATTTTACTATAACCCGCAATACCTTTACCGGTACCCTGCGAACCATAAACAACATTTTGCAACAGCCTATTCATAACGGTAGCCGTGCTTTGCTTAATAACCTGTTTTCCTTCGTTCGACTGTAATATAACATTATCATTTATATCTAAAATTTTGGTATATGTTGTTGGCTCATAATATTTTCCACCATTACCAAAAATAGCATATGCTGCGGCTGATTCGGTGGTGGTAATACCATATTGACATCCGCCTAAAGCTAACGAAGCTAAATTTTTATCAACGTTTGTAAGGTGTTTAAATCCTAAATTTTGTGTTAAAAAATTATATGATTTTTCTATGCCGATATGATCTTTAAGCAACCAACAAGGTATAGTATTAGCAGAACGCTCAAGTGCGCTTGCCACAGTCATATTACCTGCATAATATCCATACCATTCTTTTGGTCCTTTTTTGCCGTCCTTATAATACTTTTCAAGCGGCTTATCTTCTATCATTGTGGAATATGATGTATATCCGCCGTCAATAGCCTGAACATATACGCCAAGGGGTTTCATAGTTGAACCTGGTTGACGAGGAGAATCAACCGCACGGTTAAGTCCGCGGTTAACATCCTTTTTACCAACACCGCCAACAATACCTTTAATATTACCACTATAATCCATTATAGTCATTGCTGATTGCACATTAACACCCTTGTGCTCAGATGATTTTTGTGAAAAATAAGTGCTTTGCTTTAGATATACCGATTCCATAATATTTTGTATATTGGTATCAACAGTGGAGTAAATTTTATAACCTCCGTTATAAAGCATTGCAGAGGCGGTATCGGTGCTGCAGTTATATTTTACACTTAAATCATTAATAACGTCACTAATAAGTGCGTCAACAAAATAATTATTTATTGGTATTTCAAAATCCTGCTGCTGTGTTTTATCAACAATAACCTCTGATTTTAATGCATTTACATACTCTTTTTCAGATATCTTTTCAAGTTCGTACATTTTAAAAAGAACATCGTCACGTCTTTTTTTATTTCCCTGTGGTTTTGTAATGGGATTATACGCGCTTGGATTTTTTGTAATAGCGGCAAGCGAGGCGCATTCGGCTAAATTAAGGTCATTTACATTTTTATTAAAATAATAATTAGCTGCAACCTGCACACCGCAAATACCATTACCTAAAGATATTGTATTAAGATATGCCTCAAGTATAGTTGTTTTATCTACCATTTTTTCTAAAAGAAATGCACGTGCAATTTCACGCACTTTTCTTACAGCGCTTTTATCGTTATCAGACGTAATATTTTTAATTAACTGCTGTGTTATAGTAGAACCGCCTTGGTTAGAAGAATATATATCAACAAAAGGTAAATAATTCACAAAGGCACCTGCTGTGCGTTTCCAGTCAATTCCAGAATGCAGGTAAAAACGTTGATCTTCAATGCAAATAAAAGCGTCAATAAGTTGTTGTGGGATTTGTTCAATATCAACCCAAATTCGATTTTCATTGCCGTGAATACGCTGATATTCCTCCCACTCGCCTACATCATTTTTTACATAAATAACAGAGGTCATATTAAGCTCGTAATTTTTAATATTGTCAACAATTTCTTTGCATCCTAAAAAATCCCGTTCTTCACTGTTGCTAAATGCAACTGCAAAAACCATTCCCACAGAGGAGATAATAATAATGGCAGTCATAATTATAGATATATACCTAAAAGCCTTTTCCATAATATACCTCCTTTGTGTTTTAAGTAATTGTATCACATTATAACTCAATTATCAAATATTATATAAAAATTTTTCAATTGTTA
>JAZNSJ010000083.1:0-3032 GCA_045591155.1 Acutalibacteraceae bacterium
AGGTAGTGATTTGCGAAAGCTTTACAAGTGAGCAGTCACCACTAAAGTTGTTTTCAACAAAGGAAAATATTTTATGAATCAAATTTTTTTGGTCGGTTTTTTTTGTGGTGTATGCGGCGCATCCATCAAACCTTCCGCACAAAGAATACAAAATGCCTTTTTTTAGAGCCGGTGAAGCAGCATCAAGCTTTTTAATTTCTCCAATTAAAAACTCGTCGGGACAAAATTTGTTGTTTGTAGGAATTTTATCGGTTATTTTTGTTGCGTACGCTTGCACTAATCGGGGAGAGAAAATGCACAAGACGTGTTCGCTTTTTTGTGATTTTAATTCGTGAATTTGATTAGGAAATATTAACGATGCCTCACCTTTTTTGAGGGTGTGTTTTTTGCCGTCTATGGTTATTTCCATTTCACCCGAAAGAATAATTATTATTTCAAAGCATTGATGAAGGTGTGACGGAAAGCTAAAGTTATTGTTTTTTTCAATTTTTAAATAGTCGGGCGAACCTAAATGATTGTACTCATAAAACATACGACACCTCCAAAAGTCAAATTATGTCTATAAATTATACATAAAATTGCAAGAAAAGTCAAATATAATGCGATATACTTGAAATAAAGGGAGTGATTGCTTGAAATATTATATTGGCACAGACCTAGGCACATCTGCTTTAAAGCTATTACTTGTAAATGTTGACGGCAAAATAATTAAGACCGTATCGCAAGGTTATGCTATAAACTACCCAAATCCCGGTTGGAGCGAGCAAGACCCTGAGGATTGGTGGAACGCTTTTGTGCGCGGCATAAAAGAGCTAACAATAGAAGTAAATCCTAATGATATACGCGCAATCGGTGTTGGCGGACAAATGCATGGGCTAGTGATGTTAGACCAAGAAAACGCAGTTATACGCCCTGCTATTTTGTGGAATGATGGTCGTACTGATAAGCAAACCGACTATCTTAATACTGTCGTTGGCAAGGAAACACTATCGTCTTTTACGGCAAATATCGCTTTTGCGGGTTTTACCTCGCCCAAAATTTTGTGGATGAAAGAAAACGAGCCGCAAAATTTTATAAAAATTAATAAAATAATGTTACCCAAGGATTATATAAATTATAGGTTAACGGGTGTTCATTGTTGCGATTATTCCGACGCGTCGGGTATGTTGTTGCTTGACGTAAAAAATAAATGTTGGTCAAAGGAAATGCTAAAAATTTGCGGTGTGAACATCGCACAAATGCCTAAGCTTTTTGAAAGCTATGAGCCTGTAGGTACACTATTACCTGCAGTGGCAGGGTTGTTAGGATTAAATCCAAATACAATTGTTGTAGCAGGCGCCGGAGATAACGCCGCTGCGGCAATAGGTACAAAAACCATCGCCACCGGCGCGTGCAATATATCGCTTGGTACATCGGGGACAATTTTTATTGCAAACGATAATTTCTCGGTAGATAAATATAACGCATTGCATTCTTTTTGTCACGCAAGCGGTACTTATCACTTAATGGGGTGCATTTTATCGGCGGCGTCGTGCAATAAATGGTTTTGTGAAAGTGTTTTAAAAACGGATGATTATACCGCCGAGCAATCAAGTATAAGTGATGATATGCTTGGAAAAAATGACGTTTTCTTTTTGCCGTATCTTATGGGTGAACGCAGTCCGATAAACGATACCGATGCGCGAGGTACCTTTATTGGTATGCGAATGGACACCACCAGAGCCGATATGATTCAAGCTGTGCTCGAGGGCGTAGCCTTTGCTATAAGAGATAATTTAGAAATTGCAAAAGCTTCTGGCATAAAAATAGAGCGGAGCACACTTTGTGGTGGTGGAGCAAAATCCGAGTTGTGGCAAAAGATTATTTGCAACGTGTTAAACATTAAGATAGATATACCCGAAACCGAGCAAGGTCCGGGCTACGGAGCGGCAATGCTTGCGATGGTTGGTGACGGGAACTATAGTTCGGTAGTGGAGTGCTCGGAAAAACTTGTAAAAATAAAGGCAACAATAATTCCAAAAAAAGAAATTGCCGACCGTTATGAAAAGCAGTATTTAAAATTTAAAGAAATATATCCGTCAGTTAAAGAACTGTTCAAAAAAATCAAGTGAGGACAAAAACATGGGTGAAATTTTTAAAAATATTCCTAAAATTGAGTACGAAGGAAAAAACAGTACAAATCCCTTAGCGTTTAAACACTATGACGCTAATCGCGTAATACTTGGCAAACCAATGCGTGAGCACCTACCCTTTGCAATGGCTTGGTGGCACAATCTTTGTGCGGCAGGCACCGATATGTTTGGCCGTGATACTGCCGATAAATCTTTTGATAATGAAAAGGGCACAATGGCTCATGCAAAAGCAAAGGTTGACGCAGGCTTTGAATTTATGCAAAAGCTTGGCGTAGAGTATTTTTGTTTTCACGATGTTGACTTGGTTCCCGAAGCCGATGATATAAAAGAAACGAATCGTCGTCTTGATGAAATTACCGATTATATGCTTGATAAAATGAATGCTACGGGTATAAAATGCTTGTGGGGAACGGCAAATATGTTTTCAAATCCACGCTTTATGAATGGAGCAGGCAGTACAAACTCGGCCGACGTTTATTGTTTTGCGGCGGCTCAGGTTAAAAAAGCGCTAGATATTACAGTAAAGTTGGGCGGTAAAGGTTACGTGTTCTGGGGCGGTAGAGAGGGCTATGAAACACTTCTTAACACCGACGTAAAGTTTGAGCAAGAAAATATTGCTCGCCTTATGCAAATGGCGGTAGAATATGGCCGATCAATAGGTTTTATGGGCGATTTTTATATAGAGCCAAAACCAAAGGAACCAATGAAGCACCAATACGATTTTGACGCCGCTACGGCAATTGGATTTTTGCGTCAGTACGGTCTTGACAAAGACTTTAAAATGAATATAGAGGCAAATCACGCTACCCTTGCAGGTCACACGTTTCAGCACGAGCTTCGTGTTTCGGCAATGAATGGTATGTTAGGCTCTATTGATGCGAATCAGGGCGATCTACTGCT
>JAZNSJ010000084.1:0-3132 GCA_045591155.1 Acutalibacteraceae bacterium
CAAGGAGTTGGAGAGATATTTTGTCTTCCTAAGACCGCTTGGCCTCCGACTTCTTTAATACCTGCGCTGCTCATTGATTCGGCAACACTGCTTTGTGAAACCAAGAACACAATGATAGGTGGTATCATCATAATTACGGTAACCGCCATTGCAGAGCCTGCACGCGCCGTACCGCCGGCAGTAATTTGTGTTACTACCTGAGGCAAAATCTTTAATTCTTCAGAGAAAATTTTGCCCGAAGGAACCATAGCCCAAATATCACGGAAAGTAAACAATAGAAGTGTAAGCCAAATTGGCTTAATTGTAGGCATTACTATTGACCAGAAAACCTTGAACTGATTTGCACCGTCAATTTTTGCGGCTTCAAGCAATGCATCAGGAACATATCCCTCTATATACTGTTTACCGAGGAATACACCCATTGTTGATGCCATTGGAGGAAGGATATATATCCAATAGGTATCAATAAGACCGAGTTTTGAGAAAATCAAATACTGTGGAACTGCCAATGTGTATGCGTTAAACATAAGTGCAAACTGAACTGTCCAGAAAATTGCGTTACGTCCTTTAAAGGTGCCTTTAGAAATAGCGTAAGCCGCCATAAGCGCTACAAGTATGTAAACAAATGTTGTAAAAAGAGTAATAACTATACTGTTAAACACATAACGCGAAAGCGGAACCTTAAGTGATGCCATAAGGTCGGGCAAGATTGTATAGTTACCTATTGTAGGACGGTGAACAAAGAAACGCGGTGGAAAAATAAGCAACTCATCAAGAGGCTTAAAAGATGTAGAAACGCAGTAAATAAGTGGTAGCATTGAAAATAAACCGCCAGCCACCAAAAACAAAACAAGTGCTATGTTACCTGCTCTTGATCGTGTGTAGCGCTTGACTGCAGATTTTTTACCACGTCTATCTTCAAAAAATTGTTTAATTTTAGTCATCTACAGTCACCTCACTTTTCAAATAACTTAAGTAACTTACCAACAAGAAGTCTTGCTGCAACCATCATAACAAACAATACAACCGACATTGCGCAAGCGTATCCAAGCTCATATCTAACGGTTGCCATATCAGTCATTAAGGATACTATTGAGTCGACGGCGTTGCCCTTACTTGGGTAACCCGCAAGCTCTATCATAATTGTACTTGCACTAAACGAGCTTTGTATTTGCATAACAGCACTAAACAAAAGCATAGGCTGCATTGCAGGCAATGTTATGTATCTAAGCTCTTGCCAACGGTTTCTAATACCATCAATAGGGCCTGCCTCGTACATATCGCGGCTTACATTTTGCAAACCAGAAATATTTGAAAGGAAGGAAACACCCATACTTTGCCAAAGCTGAACAATAATAACTATAGTCATAAGATAGCTTTCGGTTTTAAGCCATACTACCGGCTCGGTAATAATACCAAGCGATAGCAAAAAGCTGTTAATGTAACCGTAACTATCACCACTAAATGCAACCTTCCAAATAAAGTAAGCGTTACCTACCAATGATGGTGCGTAAAACATAAACGAAAGAAATGCACGAACCTTTGGTGTAAATTCATTTACAAACCAAGCAAGTACAAACGAAAGTAAGAAGCCCAAAGGACCCGCAATAATTGCAAAAATAAGTGTATTTCTTACCGTAATACTAAAGGTAGCATCTTCAACTATCATACGACGGTAATTGTCAATACCAATAAACTTTGCGCTTGAAATCATATCATAAGACGTAAAGCTTAATGCTATAGAAGAGAAAATAGGTACAATTGTAAATACAACGAAGAAAACCAAGAAAGGAGCAAGCATTGTAAGCATTGGTATATGCTCTGTTAATAACTTGTCACGTGAAAAACTGCTTAATTTTCTTGATGCTGCCGGCATTACGGCAGCCTGATTATTTTTGTTTTTAAACATATACTTATCTCCCCTCCCTATTCGTATTCTTTAATTTTGCGGTCTATTTCTTTATCAGCAGATTTTGACCACTTAACTACAGCATCTTTTACTTTAGCATGGTCTTCAAGAACTGCCCAGAACGCTTGGTCGATAGAACGGGTCACGTCATAAGAACCCGGAACCTCTTGAACCTCTTTTATTTGTGCCCATTGGTTATTTAGAACAACAAGGTCATCCTTATCCCAAGCAAGGCTGTTAAAGGCCTCCATATTTGAAACAGCAGTACGTCCGATCATACCAAGAATTGACTGCAAGTTGTTGTTATATCTGGTCTGTGTTTCGGCAGAAGTCCACCATTTAAGGAACTGCCAAGCCTGTTCTTGCTTGTTAGATTTTTTAATAATCGAACAACCAGAACCTGAACCCGCAACAGAATAATTAATAGTTCCGTCTTCACCTTCAGTACCAGGAACCATTGCAATTCCCCATCTACCGCGAATTTCTGGAGCAGTATTATAAAGTGTCATATATGTAGTGTAAGGAGCAATACCCAACGGCATTACACCAACACGCAAACGGTTGTAAAAATCAGCTTCTTTAAGGAAGTCACGTTCAAGATAGAAACTGGTCCACTGCTCAAACACGTCTAATGCTTTTTGGTTTGTAATAGCAGTAGCAGTACCGTCCTCATTATAAATAGACAAATCGTTTTGCCACATAAGTGTTGGGAAAAGATGCAGGTTACCTATACCAGCATTAACCGTTGTAGATGTAGTAATTTGTGTGAAAGGAACATACACGTTCATATTATTACGCTGAATAATTGTAGCGCAATATAAGAACTCTTCCCAAGTTTTTGGAATTTGAAGTCCTAATTCCTCAAGTACGTCGGTACGGTAGAACATAAGCATAAAGTTTTGTGTATCGGGTAAAGCGTATGTCTTACCGTCATAGGTATATGGCGCTACTGCACCAGTTTTTAAATTAGAACCAGACTGGAATCTTGTTATTACCTCTTCAAAATCCTCAAATTGTGAAAGGTCGGCAAGCGCACCACGAATACCAAGGTTTACAGGCTCGGTACGTGCCATCTGAAGTGACATGTCTGGGTAGTTGCCTGCAAGAATACCGTTTATAAGCGAAGCATTAACTATTTCTACCTGAACATTAATGGGTTTACCATTATAATAATATTCCTCATTAGGTGTAAATGAATCCTGAATAAGTGAGTTAAGAGCAGC
>JAZNSJ010000085.1:0-12447 GCA_045591155.1 Acutalibacteraceae bacterium
AGGGGATTTTTTATTTTAATATATTTTGTTTTCGCCTGTAGCGGCATCATAATAATACGTATAATCATCGGCGTTTTTGTCAAGGAAATCAATGTAGCACGATGTTATTGTATAATCGTTAATTACACACGGGGTTCCCGTGGTATCAAACTGCGTCGAAGAGTCGCCGGGTGTTACAAATCCTTCACAAGAAGTCAACAGCTTGTCTTCGCCATTATTCACAGAAATAGTTAATGATATTTCTGTTATGGTATATTGTGAATTATTTTGATAGGTGCCAACAAGTTCGTAATAATCTATTATATTAGGACCTTCAATATTAAAGTTAAATTGTATATCATCAAGGCTTATTTCAAGTGCCTCGTTATTGGAAAAGACGTTAGCATGGTTATTTCTTTGTGTGGGTCTATTAATTATTATAATACAACCTATAAAACCTACTATGGTTAAGATAGTTATCAGTGCCAAGAAATAATCTTTAAGTTTGGAACGAGGATATTTGTTATTCATTGATGTCACTCCAGAACGTGAGTAGATATCCTCGTAAACATCATTTAATATTTTTTCGTCTGCTGTGGGTGGTTTTTCTTTAGGGTGATTTTTTAGATGTTTTTGAAATGCTTTTATTTCATCATAACTTGGCTCGTCGGGGTCTTGTATCCATATTCTAATATTGCAACCGTATGTCTTACCGTCGCCGCCTGTAATTTCGTCAACGATACCATCAATATCAAACGTAGGATTTTCGTCAAGAAACCCTGATAAATTAGCGGCAAGTTCATGGTTTAAATATCCTATATGAATAGATTCCTTTTTAGTGTGATAATAAACCTTAATAGCGTTTTCATCATATTGATTTCCGTAATCACGAATAAGGATTAAACGTCCACCTTCGGATAGCAGAGGTAAAATATCTTGAATATTTGTGCCTTTGTCATTTTCTTTGGTTACACCAACTAATTTAGTGTATGTATCAAAATTTTTATCAATCATATTTTATATCCTGCTTGTAAAGCCGACGGCCTTACCAAGTATTCTTATTTCGTTGAGTTTTTCGCCTGAGTATACAAACGGTTGGTAGTTTGAATTGCAGGCAAGCAATGTAATAGTGCCTTCGGATATGAATACCTTTTTGAGTGTGGCTTCGTCACCGATAAGCACAGCGGCAATTTCGCCGTTGTTTACAGTTGGTTGTTGACGAATATAAACAATGTCGCCGTCTAATATACGTGCGTCTATCATACTGTCGCCACTGCATCGCAAAGCAAAGTCGGCTTTTATATCATCA
Source organism: Acutalibacteraceae bacterium (assembly GCA_045591155.1). Taxonomy (GTDB): domain Bacteria; phylum Bacillota; class Clostridia; order Oscillospirales; family Acutalibacteraceae; genus UBA737. The sequence continues at coordinate 1,289 of JAZNSJ010000085.1, forward strand.
GGTATGCTTACCTCGCCGTCTAAATTCTCGGTTGCAAGTATAGGCTCACCACAGGCTATGGTTCCCACGAGCGGTATCTTGTTTAATTGCGGCATAGGGATAATGTTACCCATGGGCGCTGTGCTTGTAGATTTTCCAAGTAAAAAATCCATAGACACATTAAAATAATCAGCTATCGCTTCTGTGGTTTCAAAATCGGGCTCGCGAATACCACGCTCGTACATACTGATAGTACTAAAAGCAAGACCCAATTTAGCAGCAAGTTCTTTTTGAGTAAGGTTATCCTCTTTACGAAGTTGTCTAAGTCTGCTTCCAAATAAAGACATATTATATCACCTCTTACAAAACATATTATATACACGAAGCGTGTACTTGTCAACAAAAATTTCACATTTTGTAAAAAATCTATTGACAAACGAAAAATGTTGTGCTATATTCAAATTGCACGATATGTGAAATTTAAGAAAGGAGACAAAATATGAACTCATTAAGAATAGGTGAAAAACTTGTAGCATTGCGTGGCGATATACCACAAGAACGCGTTGCAAAGGATGTTGGCATAAGCATCTCGGCCCTTTCTATGTATGAGCAAGGCAACAGAATTCCGCGCGACGAAATCAAAATAAAACTTGCTACATATTACCACACCACGGTGCAAGAACTTTTTTTTAGTTAAAAATTGCACGAAGTGTGCAAAATGGTTTTGCAGTCAACTGCACGGAAGTTACAAAACGATAGAAAGGATGATCATATGGATATTTCAACAGCAACAAAAAAAGCAATGCTTGAAGGCAAAGGAATAACAAGACCAAATTTTAGCGGCTTGATACTTATACCTACAAACACTGCTTACGGATTTATTGGTTGCAGCTGTAGCAAAGAATTAAAGGAAGGGTGGCAGCCTAAAGCCGATGATTTAACGGCTGACGATTGGAATGTAGCAATTATTTGAAAATCTTTATTATTTCAATAAAGGCAGCTGCAATTTTCTTGGGCGAAAACTTATTTTCGCAAAATGATATTCCTTTTGATGTGAGGAACGAATAATACGCGATATTGTCAAAAGATTCTATATGTATCAAACTATCCTGTTTCAAAAGAAACAAGGCGCGATTTATTTTATCGGTACTTTCATCAGGGAAATAATTTTTAAACGATTCAAAAACAAATTGTGTTTTTTCTGATTTTTTATATTCCTTATACATCAGATTAAGTAGTTTGTTTGAAAGTTTATCTAATTTCATATAATCACCGCCTTTAAGGTGATTATAGCAAAAATCAATTTTGCAGTCAACTGCAAGAAAAGGATGTGGATTATGCGATTCAATTTATTAAAAAAGAAAAAACTCGCAAACCAAAAAAGAAAAAACACAAAGGTTTTTTACATATGCGATAAGCGAGCCTGTGACGGTGAGTGCTCACCAAAATGCACACATACAAGTGACATAACCCACGCAAAGAACTTTAAATGCGTTGGTGATAACTGTTACGAAGAGACTGAGAGGTAGGTGGAAGTGTGAACTCGGCAAAGGTTATACAAGTTATAGAAACAAAAAGCACCCGTGGCAAAGGCACGGATGCTGACCCTGTAAGAGAGGTAATACAGTATTGGGATTTTGAAGGTAATTTGATTTGTGAAAAAGACAATGTTAGAGAACTTGCAAGAAAAATAAATCGCAATTTTACAAATCTTTGAACGTCCAACCATTTTCATCAAAAATAATATTGAGCTTACGGAGAATTGAATTAAAAACCTTATTATTTTCGATTATAGCGGCACGGTCGGGGTCATTTGCGTCAATTCTATCGAGCGTATCATTGAATGAATCGCGAGTTTCCTTTGTGATTGCGTATATAGCCATAAGCTCGTTGTGAGTAAATTTAATATCTGGCACAGGAATCACCTCCTTTGAGGTGATTATATCAAACGGAAACTTAAAAATCAAGGAAACTAATATAAAAGGAAGGTGAAATAATGCCGAGAACAGTTTTAGGTACACAAGAACGCATCCGCGCCGAGCGGCAGAGTAACACTCGGCGAAAAGGTAAATCTCTTGAAAGAATATTATCATCAGTTAAACATAAGGTTGGGTATCACGACATTTCAGAGCAAAGCGGCATTTCATACGCCACGGTTTGTAAAATTGTAAACAATCCACTTGCTGCTAGAGTAGAGCAGTTGTTACAAGTTTGTGAGATTTGTGGTATTGACCTTGTGATAGAGGAAAGAAATAACAACACCGCAATATGAAAATGGTTCATAAAGCGGCATAAGAAAGGAAAATGTCAAATGGTAAATTACATATTACTTGAAGGAATAGAGATGTATGTGTTTTTAATATTGCTCTTTTTACTTATAATCGCTACTGCAGTTTTTTTTCTGGCAATGATAAAAAACGATGTAAAAATATACGAATTACGCGAAGCACTGTTTGAAGAGCGCGAAAAAAACATAGTGCTTAACCGTGAAAACATTAGTTATAAGTTAAAACACGGCGAATTGGATACCGGCAATGAGTAGTGAAAATACATTTGAAAACACATGTGGATTCTGCGGTGGAATATATGAGGGTAAAAACTATTTTACATACTGTAAATACAGGAAGTGTTTTATACACGAGAGATGTGAAATTAAATGTAAAAACTATAGTTCAAAGATGCTTCCTAATGGTACCCATTGTAAAAAGAGTTATGCTGAAGAGCTGTATCGATGCCGCATACTTTCGAACCGAATATCAGCACCTGAGTATGAGGTACAGGCGGCAATAGGAAAGTATGAAAATATGAAATTCCGCGAGCTTTACGAAAAATTTAAGACTAAGGTGCAAATGTATAAAGTTTTTGCCCAAGACGATCCAGAGAAGAGAGAGCGGTACCGCGTAGAGCTTGCCGCGATGCAGCAAATACTTGTAAAACAATTCCTTGCAAATCCAAAGCTAAGCTTATGGGCACGTAGATTTTTTAACGAGGCAGGTGATAACAAATGAATGCGGAAGAAAAGTCTCTTATTTATGTTTGTGCGGCCTATAGCGGCACAGATGATTATAACCGCATTTTAAAATTCGGGCAGTATGTTGTGAGTCAAGGTTGTATACCAATAATACCGCACACAATGCTTCACGGTGTGATAGATAATGCCAATGCACAACAAAAAGCCGATGGGCTTGAGGTCGGCAGGCAGTTGCTTAAAATGTGTGATGCCGTTTGGGTGTTCGGCCGTGAAAAAAGCACAAGCGAAGGTATGAACTTTGAAATTACTCTTGCCGGTGACTATGGAATACCGGTGCGATACATTGATGTAACTACCGTGTGGGGTGCTGATAAGCAAACTATGGCACTGCGTAAATGCATAAGGCACTATGAGAATACATACGGCGCGGTTAATGGTTTTATGGCCGACCAATTTAAGTGGTATATGTCGACAGGTGTTACACCCGAGCTGATATGTGAGTGTATAAATTTAGCGGCCGCAAAAAATGCCCGATGGAACTATAGCAAAGTGATACTTGATGCATGTGTGCGCGGCGGTATTTTTACGATTTCGGCATATAGGGAAAGTAAGGCTAATAAACGCAAGAACAAAAACGATTATGCCGGGTATGACCTTGATTTATTTGAAAAGATGCTTAACGACAAAATAAAAGATGGTGATTAGGTTGAGAATAGTGGTAATAAAAAGAACACCGAAAGGTCTGGCAACCTCTCAGTGTTCGGTGCAAATATTATGTCGTGAACAATTTGCACCCTTATTGTAACACAGTTTGGCAATAATTGCAAGTGCGGTGTTTTTGCCGCACTTTGCACACCAAAAACTGAAAATAAGAAATTTGAAAAGTCAGTTAAATACTGATTTAGAGCCTTGATAAGAGTATTAACATACGGAAATTTTAAAGTGTGAAAGTAGGGGTGTTTTAATTGAAAAAAGTAATGTATCGTAGACAGGTTATAAGAGCGGGTAAAACGGTAGAGATAATTGAGACATATCCTACACAGTTCGGCGACGGTCTTACACGTGCAAAGCGTGACAAGGTAGGTCCCGGTACGCGTGAGGCTGTGCAGAATTATAACCACGAACTTACAAAACGTAAACTGATACGCTATGTTAATACCAATTTCTCGCCCGATGACCTGTGGGTCACGTTTACATACAAAAAAGAACTACGCCCTAAAAGCAAGCAGGAAGCAAAGACGCAGTTTTCGGCTTTCTGTGTGAAATTACGCAAGTTGTTTTTAGAGTGCGGTGTAGAGTTTAAGTACATTAAATGCACGGCGTTTGGTTTGAAAGGGGCGCTGCATCATCACCTAATTATACCGCAGGGTGTGCCGATGAGCCGCATAACGTTGTTGTGGCGTGAGCACATAGGCGTGACAGGACGCTCTTGTGCACCATATTATGAGCCACTATATCCTGACGGTGAATACAGTGGTTTAGGCGCGTATATCGCCGACCAAATTGAAGCTGATACTTACGAAAAATATGAGAAAAAGTGGGTAGGCAGTCGCAATTTAAAAAAGCCTATTTATGAGCCGCCCGAGGATATTGAGGAAATCAAGTGGCAAGAGCCGCCTGAGGCGTGGGAAGGCTACTACATAGACACCGACAGCATTCACGCGGGTACCAATGAAATTACGGGCAGACCGTATCTGTTTTACCGTATGGTTAAGGTCGAGGAAGGTTACACCTGCCGTGACGATAGCGGCAAGCTGTTGCGTGGCGCCGCGGCCGTAGAATATGCACGCCGTAAGAATGCCGAGTACATAAAAGACAATTGGTACTTTATCAACAGTGAAGGTGAGGTTGTATTTCTTGAGGACCTCTGCCGACAGGATGAATAAACGCTAACGAACATATTTAAGAAAAAATGTACGTTAGAAATTTTGAAAGGAAGATAAACCGTGAACGAATTATTGTTAAAAAATGCGGCAGATAAGCTTCGCCGTGAAATGCAGTCTGAAAATCCAAACGAGCCTCACACAATGATACAAAAAAAGGTTGCCGAGGCTTTAGATACATTTTGCAAGCAAGAGCCTAAAATAGCCGAAGCGATTATTAACTCAAAAAACAACTTTGCAGAGTGTTGTAAAAATATTCTGCGTGACACAAAAACCGAACGATACATATCAGATTTTAAAGCGTATCAGCGTGCAGTTGAATTTTATATGCCTGAAGCAAAGGTCACTTTTAATATGTCAGTATCGGTTGGTAATACCAGCGGTACCATATCACTTATGGACCTTATGTAAGGTGGTGGCTGTATGGTTGCATATAAAGCCTTTAAGAGAGGACTCATAGCAACACACGGAGCAGGAAATTATCAGTTTAAAGAAGGTTTAAACACCACCGAAGCGGCAAATTGCGCTCGGTGCGGATTTCATTGTGCCGAGGATCCACTCGATATGTTTAATTATTATTCACCGCACGACGATGTTGAGTACCGCATAGTTATTGCGAGCGGTGATATACACGAAGATGGTAACGATAGCAAGATAAGCTGCACGCGAATGATAGTGAAACAGGAAATTACCATAGAGCAGGTTGCCGCAGCAGCATTGCTTTATTGGCAAAAACATCCCATGCGTAGCAGAAAAAACTATTGCATTAGCGGCAAGTTTAAAATGGTGCGCGGGACAAATCCAAGACTGTGCGGAAAACTTGGTGAATGGCTGTGCTTCGCTATTGGCAATTCAAAAAAGATTACTGCTATTGGAATGATACACATCGACGGAATAAACTATATGCCCGATGTCTATTACGACATCGACGGACAAACAAGGAGTGAAAAAAGATGAGCAATACAAAAGACCCTTTATTCAAAAAACGACCAGCTGTGCCTAAAGCGGCACTTGATGAAGTATATAGCGGACTTGATGATTTTTTGTTTTTTAAAACTATAAAAACAGGTCAAAGACAATGTTATTGCACTGCTTGCAAAAATACATTTATGGCCGGTATACATACTTTGCAAAGAACGTATAACAGCGAGTGGGAGGCCTGTGATAGTGCAAGACACCGCGACGAGATTATCTGCCCCGTGTGTCACAAACCTGTGACAGTTATAAACACCAAATTACAAAGGCGCTTAAAAAACCCAATTATAAACATCTCTGTTGCGAAGGCCTTTTTTATAGTAACGGGTTATGACGAGGTATGGGTAAGATGTATGTTTGTAGAGCGTAATATATCTGCGGATGGTAGGCACATCAGAGACGAGCAGAATGAAACAAATGTGTATCATTTTACACCGCAAGGTGCGACCTATTGGAGAAAATACTGGGGTTGCTTTGGTTGGAGTGATGAATTATCACGTGAGAGTAAATTTCGCGAGCCGTTTAAGTGGGATATGGGACTTGCGCATTATGACTTTGATTATGGTATGGTGTGGGTATCCAATCTTGAAGATACTTTTTTAAAGTACAGTGCATATGAACAATTTAAACATTACGGACGATTACGTTATTGGTGTTGGTATTGCGAAAAGCCACAAATTGAATTGCTTGTAAAGCTCGGTCACACTGAAACGGTAGAACAAATTATACATACTGATTCATCAATGCCAAGATTACTTAATTGGGAGGCCAAAAGACCTTGGGAATTTTTTAAGCTTACAAAATTCGAATATGACCAGTGGTGTAAGCTTCCCGAATATAATCGAATATTAGCATTGAAAATTTACAAAAGTTTAAAACAGCACAACGCCGATTTTGAAATTTGTAATAAACTTTATAGTTTGTGTTATTGCAATCTTAGAAACGTATTAAGTCTTGCAAAACGAATTGGAAAATATAACAAAACCGTGCAAGAAGCGATAAAGTATTTTGAAAAAATCTCTCACAATTCTGCCGGCGCTTGTTGGCATTGTCCCGGTATTACAACAAAGCAGGTTGCTGATATGTGGATTGATTACATCAATATGGGCGATGACGGAAAAAGCAATTTTAATCCGTTCCCGTCAGACCTTAAAACAGCGCACGATAATCTCATTGAAGCATACAGAATCAAGCAGGCCAAAAAGGACGCAAAAACATTGCGTCGCGAGCAACAAGTATTGGTTAAAAAACTTGCTACTAAATATCCAAAGGCAAACAAGAACTGTGAGGCGCTCGTCGACAAGTACGAATACGACAATGGCACCTATGCTTTTGTAACACCGCGAAGTATGATGGATATTCTTATTGACGGTAAGATACTTAATCAATGTACAGGCCGCCCCGATGCAAACGGCGAGAATTGGCGCTATTTTGAGCGTATCAACTGCAAAGAAACGTATATAGGATTTGTCAGAAAATCAGATAGCAAGGATGTACCGTGGTTTACGATTGAATTTGAACCTGGCGGAACGGTAAGACAAAAGCGCGCTTATGGCGATAATCAGCCTGCAGATACTACACCATTAGTAACTGCCTTCTTGGTAGAGTGGCAAAAGGCTATTGCACCGCGCCTTAATAAGTCAGACCGCCGCGACGCACAAAAAGCAAAGCAAGAACGCCTTGTACAGTTTGATGAACTACGCCGAACAAAGAAAACAATTAACTACGGCACACTCGCGGGCACCTTGCTTATAGAAGCTTTTGAAAAAGACCTTATGGAACTTGAAATAGAATCAGCATAAAGGAGAATAAAAATGGATAACAGCTTACAAAGTTATGAAAATAATATAGCGGCACGTGAAGAAACCGCCGCCGAGCTTGATATCAAAATTAAAACCTATACCAATATGGCGTGGTTAAATCTGATTGAGGCGTGCAAATGCTTAAAGCGCATGCGCGACACCAAGAAGTACGAAGAGTTGGGTTACGCTACCTTTGGTGAGTACACCGAGGCGTCGCTTAACATCAAAGAGCGGCAGGCTTACACCTACATATCCACCTACGAAAAGCAGGGCGAAGCGTTTTTGCAGTCAAATGCAGAACTCGGTATTACAAAACTTTCGCTGCTTAACGCTATACCCGCGACCGACCGTGACGAGTTTGTAGAAACACACGACCTTGCGGGTATGTCGGTAGCAGATGTTGAAAAGCTCGTCAAAGAAAACGACGGCCGCGCCGAGCAGATTCAACTGCTTAATGACGAAATAACCGACAAAAAAACCGAACTCGGCAAAGCCGAGCTGCGCATCCGCGAGTTAGAGGATGAACTTGAAGCGGCAAACAACCGACCTGTTGAGGTTGCCGTCGCAGAACCTGACGCTGAAACGCTTGATAAGATTCGCGCTGAAGCCGCCGATAAAGCAACCAAAGAGGCCGAGAAGTCCTTTAAAGCCGAAAAGAAAAAACTTAAGGAAGATTTTGAGGCGAAAAAAGAAAAGGCTGTCAGTGAGGCAACAGAAAAAGCAAACAAAGAGCTTGAGGAACTAAAAAGCAAAATTGCCACTGCGAATACCGCCGCCGATGAAGCGGCAAAGCGCGCGGGTGAGCTTGAAAAGAAGCTCGCGATAAGCTCTTCGCCCGAAGCAACCAAGTTTACTTTCTTCTTTGATGCGCTCAACGGTGATTATGAAAAGATAATTGAGTCGATAGGCAATCTCAAAAAAGAAAGCCCAGAAATCGCCGACAAATACGCCAAGGCTATGCAACGTTACCAAAATGTTATAAAAGAGCGCTTTGCGGCTATAGGATATAACTTTGACGAAGCGGCACAGGGGGCAGAGCAATGATACACGGATTAAAGATTTTGCCGCCATATTTTGATGATGTTATTAGCGGCAAAAAGCAGTTTGAAATTAGAAAAAACGACCGTGAATACCAAGAGGGCGATTATCTCGCCCTCAATGAGTGGGAGCAGACAAGCAGTGTTGGCGGTCACTACACGGGCCGCAGCTGCTTGGTGCTTGTAGATTACATACTTTACGGCGCTAAGGGTGTGCCGGGACTCGATGAGGATTACTGCATTATGAGCATAAAACCGTGCGGAATATACAACCGACAAGACGGAATACAAGGCTTTGAAATGGCGCCGTCCAATTGGAATAAGCCGATGGTTTTGGAAGACACGATTAAAAGGCAACAAGAAGTAGAACAATGCACAGTAAGAATAAAAGAGGGTGTGAATCTTGGATAACAAACTAACCGATATCGATATAAAAAAGATTTTGGAGTGTTGTAGTAAAGGCGATTGCGAGAACTGTAATAGGAAATGGTCTTATAATAACCAGTGGGATTGTATGAGGCATATACAAAGGCTTTCCTTTGACCTAATCAACCGCCTACAAGCAGAGAAAAGCAATTTTGAAATTGAATTAAAAGCAATGCGAGGTAGCGCTAATTCGTATAAGGCAGAGAATAATAGATTTAAAAATATTTTGCACTTACAAACATTGACAAATTAGAAAAAGGGATTAAAGCCGACGCATACAAAGAGTTTGCTGAAAAGGCGAATAAAACGATAACCGAGATCTACAACAAGCACATATTTGACAGCAACGATTTAACTGACGAGGAAAAAGATGCGATTATAAATTTCTCTGACGATATTACAAGCGGACTTGAAAAGTTGTTAATAGAAACGGTGGTCGAGAAAAATTAAGAGCCTACTAAAGAGTAGGCTCTGGGGATGACTATTTATTTGTTTTTTGTTTACGCTTAAATCTACGTTCGAGTTCAAGTCTTTGGCTTCCGCAGGTTTGTTGAATTCTATCGGTAAAATATTTACCTTGTAAGACATCCCTGTTCTCTATACAAAGAATTGAAGTACCATGATGTTTATCATCTTTGCCAATTTTGATAGGATGGGTTATGTAAGTATAGTATAAAAACCATCTACCATCTGAATTTTGTCTTGAAAGTGTAGCGGTAATAGAATCGCAATAACCATCTGACATTGTTTCATAAACATGTATGGCATTTAAACTTTGTTTTATTTTTATTTTAGAAACATAGTCTGTTCCGCCTTTATAAGAAGAATGAATTTGTGCTTTATAGGTTCCATAAATTCTTGGCGTTTTTTCAAAAGGATTTAAAACCCAAAGGAAATTAGTGTATAAGCGCTCAAAAAAAGCACTTATAGTTATAGACCAAGTGAAAGCATCCCATAATTCGATTTTGAAAAAACAGAGGACTATGAACGCCGCGATTGCAATACCGCTAAAAATTTTAATGCTTTTGTTTTTCAATATTCTCATCTCCAATAAAAAAATAATTGAGTCTAATTGAATTATAAAACTTTTACGGCAAGAAATATAGTGGAAATTTAACCAAACTTTCACAAGAAAATTCTACTAAAAAAATGTTGACATTCTTAAAACGAGTGTTAGCAAATTAAAGCTATTAAAAAATAACCAAAAATTAAAAAGTGAGGAAACAAACAATGAACCAAGCAGTATGTAAATTTTGTAGACAGGTTATATTGGCCGACGTACCAGAGGGGGCAACGCAAGCCGAGTGTGAGCACATAGGCACTATGGAGTGTGGATGTGAGGATGCTCGCATATATCAAACACGTCAAGAACGTGCCGCCAAGGCAAAGATAGAATTTGATGTAATGCTCTCTAAAGCTGATGAGGATAGCGGCATTAAGGCGGTACCTGCGCAGATAATAGAATTACTTAAAAGCGGCATTGACCTTATAGCAGACGACCAAATACATAAAATTGATATTGGCTTAACCTTAGGCGGTAAGGTCGATATTAAATCGGGTACCGGCGGCAAAATCTCTATAAAACGTTCTGTAACACAATCGCAAAAGAGCGAAGTAGAGTAAAATTTAAACGAAAGCAGGTGTTAAGGGTGGCAAAGGTTAAAAGAAAACAATGTAGGTGTGGGGAATTCTACGAGCCGCAGCACAATAGTGATAATATTTGCCCTGTGTGCAGGTATTTTGTACGTGGGCTACACAGCAAAAACATTTTATTGGTTGAGCGGTTACGGCACGAATACATAAAGCGTTATGACAAATATATCTCATACGGGCAGTTTGTGGCAAAATTAGAACAAATCGAAAGGTGGCGAAGGATTGACATCAAAAGAAAAAAAGGCAATACTTAATAATTTTATCGAAACAGAAAACAGGGTTAAAGAACTTGAACAAGAACTTGAAAAACTTTGGTCCCGCGCGACTTCCGCTTCGCCTAATCTTGATGGTTTGCCGCGCGGCAACAGTGGTGTAGATAAAACCCAAAGTGCTGTCGAGAGAATTGAAAAGCTTGTAAAGCTTATTGATGACG
>JAZNSJ010000086.1:0-2453 GCA_045591155.1 Acutalibacteraceae bacterium
CTTGCACCATTTTCATAGAGAAAATCAACAGTCTCTTTAAGCTGTGTGCCGCGCACAATAGAATCATCAACAAAAAGCAAATTTTTATCAACAATATAATCGTGAACGGGTATCTGCTTCATACGTGCTACCTTGTTGCGCTCGGTTTGTTTTGCAGGTGTAAAGCTTCGTGACCAGGTTGGTGTATATTTTATAAATGCACGCGCATACTTTTTACCACTTTCATTTGAATAACCAATAGCGTGTGGGATGCCCGAATCTGGCACGCCGCCAACGTAATCAACATCCTGCGCAATACCTTTTTTGCGATCATATTCAGCCATAATTTCACCGTTGCGACAACGCATTGCCTCAACATTTACACCTTCATATGTAGATGTTGGGTAGCCGTAATAACTCCATAGAAAAGAGCAAATGCGTTTTTTCTTACCGGGTTCAGATAATTGTCTAATACCATCTGGTGTAATTTTTACAACCTCACCAGGACCTAATTCCATTTCGTCAACAAACCCTAGTTTTTGATAAGCGAATGATTCAAATGTTACAGCATAACCATCATCATTTTTGCCAATTAAAACCGGTATTCTACCAAGCTTATCACGCGCCGCAATAATGGCTCCCTTGCTGGTTAAAATTAGAATTGACATTGTACCGTCTATTTGCTCTTGCGCATATTTAATACCATCAACAAAGGTTTCTTTTTTGTTAACTAACGCTGCTACAAGCTCGGTTGTGTTTACCCTACCGCCCGTCATAGCGTCAAAATATACACCAGTTTGTGCAAGGCATTTATCAATAAGCTCGTCTACATTATTGATAAGTCCAACAGTACAAATAGCATAAGTGCCGAATTTTGAACGAATTAGCATTGGTTGCGGATCAGTATCGCTAATGCAACCAATAGCCGAAGTGCCCTTCATTTCATCAAAGATTTTTTCAAACTTTGTTCTGAAGGGTGAATTTTCAATATTATGTATTTTACGCTGCAAACCAATTTCACTATCGTATGCAGCAAGACCGCCGCGACGGGTGCCAAGGTGTGAATGATAATCCACACCAAAAAACACATCCATCATACAGTCACTTTTTGAGGAGATTCCAAAAAAACCGCCCATAATGACCTACTTTCTAATTAAAGGAAATTAAGCAAAGAAAAGCTTTGAAAGTGTCATAGGATCGATATACTCGCCATCCTTATAAACACGCATATTGCCCGATGCAATTTCGTCAATAAGCATTACATCGCCGTTTGGAGCATATCCAAATTCAAATTTAATATCGTAAAGGTCGAGACCTTTTTCTTTAAGATCGTCTGCTACAATCTTAGTAATCTTTTGGGTCATATCCTTAATATCTTCATACTGCTTGTCTGTCATTACGCCGAGCGCTACAAGAGCATCCTTAATTACAAGCGGATCGCCCTTTTCATCATTTTTAAAAGTCATTTCAACATAGGCCGGAAGATCAGCACCTTCTTCAATATAATCGCCGTAACGACGAATAAAGCTACCTACAGCTTTATAACGGCAAATAACCTCAAGACCGTGACCAAAAACCTTTGCAGGAAGCACTTCCATAGTGGTATCTTCAAGGTTAGCATTTACGTAGTGTGTAAAAATACCTGCCTTGTTAATTTTTTCAAAGAAGTAAATTGACATACGAAGGTTAACGTCGCCAACACCTTCAATTGTAAGACCAACTGAATTTTCGCCAGGATCAAACACGCCGTCTTTACCGGTGCAATCATCCTTAAATTTTAAAAGGCAGTTGCCGTTTTCAAGTGCATAAACATTTTTAGTTTTACCTGTGTACAAAAGTTTGTTTTCCATTTTTATTTACTCCTTTAAATAAATTACAAATTTTCCATAACGGTGCTGTCTTTTTCTAGAACAGCCGCCGCGTCGCTTGCACGTTTAGCGTCAAGCTTAAGTGCTAGTTCTTTGTCTTCTACCGCAATAATTTGCGCTGCAAGAAGTGCTGCATTGGCGCCACCGTTTATAGCAACGGTTGCCACAGGAATACCTGTAGGCATTTGTACTGTAGAAAGCAAAGCATCCATACCATCGAGGTTAGTAGACTTGCAAGGAATACCAATTACAGGCAAAGTTGTATTTGCCGCAATGGCACCCGCAAGATGCGCCGCCATACCTGCTGCCGCAATCAGTACGCCAAATCCGTTTTCACGGGCATTAAGTGCAAAATCACGCGCTTCTACAGGGGTGCGGTGCGCAGAATAAATATGTACCTCAAAGGGAATTTCTAATGCTTTGAGCGTATCTACAGACTTCTGGATAATAGGCAGATCACTGTCGCTGCCCATAATAATGCCCACTTTCTTCATAATTTCCTCCTTGCCTAAAAATACATAAAGGGCGCACTTAGCCTATACAGCTAAATGCGCCCAGACGGTCGGCTTTCAAATAATTGCCTCATTTTCTGCTCCCCTGTGGTAC
>JAZNSJ010000087.1:0-5843 GCA_045591155.1 Acutalibacteraceae bacterium
TTGGCCTCCGACTTCTGACAGTGTAGCGGCTGGTGGGGGTCATGGTCACTTAATTCGGGACAGAGTTCTTGGATGATTGCCACATAGTCAGAGTCTTTGTAACCGTCTATCATAACCAGAGTGTGGGTATCAGACTGGCGAAGCAAGTATTCAGCTTCGTGGATTTTGTAGGCAGTATTCACCGTTACCAACACAGCACCGATTTTAACTGTTGCCCAGAATGCGATATACCATTGCGGCACGTTAGATGCCCAGACAGCCACGTGTGTGCCCGCCTTTACACCCATAGAAATAAGCGCGCGAGCGAAAGTGTCGACATCGTCGCGAAATTCCGAATAGGTACGTGTATAGTCGAGCGTTGTGTATTTAAAGGCATACTGGTCGGGGAAGCACTCTACCATAGTGTCAAGAACTTCCGAGAAGGTAAGGTCGATAAGCAAATCCTTTTTCCAAACGAATTTGCCCGTATGACTCTTATTGTAATAGAAAGTACGCTCATTGCGTGATGTGTCGCCGTACTGCTTCATATAGCCCACGTACTGTGAGAATATGATTTCCATATCGTCAAGCTCTGCGCACCAGGCGGGGTCCCAAACGAGTGAAACAAAGCCGTCATAATTTACAGAACGGAGCGCGAGCATCATATCACCTATAGGTAATTCACCTTCACCAATAAGACAAAATTCTACGCCGTCGGCGGTTTTTTCGGCATCGTTGATATGAACGTGTTTGATGTATGCGCCTAAGTTTTTGATGATTTCTTCGGCAGATTCGCCGCCTTCAAAGTAAGCGGCAGACATATTCCAAAGAGCTGCCAGGTTGTCACTTGCAAATTGGTCTAACACATCGCGAAGCTCTGCGGTTTTGCAAAAAAGACCGGATGTTTCAATTAAAACGGTAATGTTTTTGTCAGTTGCAATAGGCAAAGCCTTGTTAATAAAATTAATAACCGTAGCTTTTGCAGTATTGGTGTCAACCGCTTTTTCTGCTTTTACTCGAATAGAGGGGATATTAAGATTAGACGCTATGTTTACACATTTTAAAAATTCTTCCATAGCGGCATCCGCTTTTGCTACGGCAGCAATATCGCACAAAACATCTATACAGGGTAATTTTTACTTTTTTTCATAAAGTCTGCGCGCGGTAGCAGCGGCAGTATAATCGTGAAAAGCACCGTCTTTATCGGTAAAAAGTCGGTTGTTAACGTTGTGCAGTTCAATGCCGCCAAAGTCTAAATCGACCGCTATATCACAAAATTCGTCAAAAGAGTTGTTGTGCCAACCTTTTGTAGAAAATGATAATTTCATATTAGTTTGCCTCCTCGTAAACAATCTTGTTTACGGCATTAATGTATGCGCGTATACTAGCGCTTATTATGTCGGTAGAAATACCGTTACCAGAATAAAGCTTACCATTATTGCGGAGCTTTACAAGCGCCGAGCCCATAGCCTCTTTACCCTCGGTAACCGATTGAATTTGAAAATCGTCAAGTTCGTAGTGGTGACCGATTATCTGCTCAACTGCAAGGAAAGCGGCATCAATAGGACCGTCGCCAATGCAAATACCCTGAATTTGCTCGTCACCGTTTTTAATTGTGATTTGAGCCGAGGCAGGAATAATATTACCTGTGTTTATAACGTAGTTTGCAAGTGAGTAGGTGGCAGGTACTTGTAGAGCAACAGACGCAATAATTGCTTCAAGCTCTTTAAGACCTACGTTTTTCTTTTCGGCAACGCGCAAAAATTCTTCGTAAACTTTTGCTTTATCTTCTTCGGCAAGGTCGTAGCCGAGCTTTGCAGCGGCAGTGGATACAGCATCAATATCATCATTTTTGTCAAGGTGAATTGCGGTATCGTCGGGGGTCTTTACAGTAGAAGCGGCATTTTGTGAATTACCTGTTACCCAACGAATTTGTTTTATGATACGGTGAAGCTCGGTAGTTTTTATAGTAGACATAAAACCATAATCATTTCCACAGTTTTTAATCATATCCGCAAAAACATCGAGTTGAACGGTAGTTCCGTCAACGGCGGTTTTAACAGTGCTAACACCTTGTTTTACGGCGAGTATTGCCTGCGCTATTGCAAGACCGTTTTTGTTGTCACACTTAACGCCAATGGGCACCGAACACATATCGCTAATCTTTTTAGCAAATACAGCAAAATCATCCGGGAGCATATTTGCGGCGCTGTCGCAAATCGAAATGCTCGTAGCACCTGCATTTACTGCGGTATCAATAGCAACTTTAAGAAAATCGTCCTCGGCACGTGTAGCATCAACTGCGCAAAACTCTACGTTCTCTATTACTGCCTTTGCGGTTTTAACAGAGCTTTCAATATGAGCTAAAATTTTATCCGGCTTTTTGTGACAGGTGTATTCCATACCAACAGGTGACACGGGAAGTTCGATTCTTATCTGTGGATTTTTGGCATTGCTAAGTGAAGTTATTGCATTGTCGACACTGTTAGCGCCTACACCAGCTGCTACCGAAATTACACTGTTTTTTACAAAAGACGAAATTGTTTTTACAAGCAAAGTATCTACCTTTGCGTTAACTATTTCAGGAAATTCGATAACGTCAACATTAAGATTTTCAAGCTGTCTTGCAATTTCAATCTTTTCTTTAAAGCTAAAGTGACTGTTTTCGCGGCAGAGAGTTGCATCTGCAATTTTGATTTGTTTCATAATAAAACTCCTTTCGGCTCTTTTAGAGCGTTGCGCCGTGTTGGTCGACGTGTGTCTAAAAAATAAAAAAACCCGAAGCAAAGTTACATAACTTTACCTCAGGGACGAAAAGTTAATTTCGCGGTACCACCCTGTTTGCTGCACAACGCAGCCAACTTAGTCAAAGCTCCAACAAGCTTCGTGTTTTGTAACGGGACAAACCGTAGCAACTTAATAACGTTTGTGTTCAGTCGCTCTGCTCAGGAATGAGGCTTTCTTTTAATATTCTTACCGTCTTACACCAACCGACGACTCTCTGAAAAGAAGGGAAGAAAAGAAATAATTCCTTCAAAGCATTTGAAAAATATTTGATAGCATTATATCATAATGCAAAATGCTTGTCAAGTGTTAAAAAGCAAAAACACCTTGTGTTTACAAGGCGTTTTGCTTAATTTTTTATAGTTTATAAGTCCAACCAAATGTATCTTCTATCTTTCCCCACTGAATACCTGTGAGTGTATCATAAAGCATTTGAGTTACTTCGCCGATTTCGCCGTTGTTTACAGCGTATTTTACGTCTTTGTAGCAAAGCTCACCGATTGGCGAGATAACTGCGGCTGTGCCGCAACCCCAAGCCTCTTTAAGTGTGCCGTTCTGCATAGCCAATGCTAGCTCGTCAATGCTAATAAGACGTTCACTTACTTTATAACCCTTACTACGTAAAACCTCTAAGCAAGATTTACGGGTAATACCGGGGAGGATTGAGCCTGAAAGCATAGGTGTTACGATTTCGTCGCCGATTTTGAACATAACGTTCATAGCGCCAACTTCTTCAATGTATTTACGCTCAACGCCGTCAAGCCACAAAACCTGTGAGTAGCCCTTTTGCTCTGCACGTTCACCGGCGCGGTTGCTTGCAGCGTAGTTACCGCCGCACTTAGCGTAACCTGTACCACCGCGTACTGCGCGAACGTCTTCGTCTTCTATCATAATCTTAACGGGATTAATACCCTCTTTATAATAGCTACCAACAGGTGACGCAATTATAACAAAGGTTGCATTATGAACTGCGTGAACACCCAAGGTTTCATCGTTACCAAACATAAAAGGACGAAGATAAAGAGAAGTGCCATTAGCGGCTGGTGTCCAATCTTGCTCTACGCGAACAAACTCGGTAAGAACCTGCAAAGCCAAATCCTCTGGGATTTGTGGCAAACAAAGTCTGTCGGCCGATGTATTCATACGGCGGATGTTTTCCATAGGTCTAAAGAGCTGAACCTTGCCGTCTTCTGTGCGGTATGCCTTAAGACCTTCAAAAATTTCAGAGCCGTAGTGAAGAACTGTTGAAGCGGGGTGTAACGCGATGGGAGCAAAGGGAACGATGCGCGCATCATGCCAACCCTCTTCACGTGAGTAGTCCATCATAAACATATAGTCGGTAAAGATTTTACCAAAACCCAAGGTAGAACTGTCAGGTTTTTCTTTTAATATATCAGCTTTTACAAATTTAATATCCATAAAAATTCTCCTTAAACTAATAAAATTAGTTTTCAGCACCGATTTGCATTGCTTTCATATTAATATCGAGCATATCAGCCTTTTTAGGCGGAATAACCTTTGAAAGCACGGTTTTGATATTATCCTCGTTAAAGTCACCCATAACTTTAAGTAACTTGCCAAGGATAATCATATTAGCGAGTGACTGTTTGCCCATATCACTTGCGAGTGCAGTTGCGGGTATGTAGTGCACGTCAATATCGGTACGACTTGATTTTGTTTCAATAAGTGATGAGTCGGCAATTATAGTACCGCCGCTCTTTACGGTAGGTTCAAACTTTTCAAAAGATGGAAGGTTCATAGCAATAAGTATATCAGGCTGTGAAATGATGGGTGAGCCTACCTCTTCGTCGCTAATAATAACGCTACAGCTTGCAGTACCGCCACGCATTTCAGGGCCGTAGGATGGAAGCCAGCTAACGTTTTTGTCAGCCAAAAGGCCCTTATACGCCAAGAACTTACCTGTAAACAAAATACCCTGTCCGCCAAAGCCTGAAAGCAAAATTTGAGTAGTCATTATTTTGTTTCCTCCTTTGCAGTACGGTCTTTATAAACACCTAATGGGTAGTAGGGAAGCATATTATCTTCAAGCCACTTGAGTGCGTTTTGCGGTGTCATACCCCAGTTGGTAGGGCAGGTTGATACAACCTCTACAAGTGAGAAGCCCTTGCCATCAACTTGATTTTGGAATGCCTTTTTAATAGCCTTTTTAGCATTACGGATGTTTTTAACGTTGCTAACGGTTACACGCTCGAGGTACTCAGGACCTTCAAGTTCTGAAAGCATTTCGCAAACTTTAATCGGGAAACCGCAGTGCTTGGTGTCACGACCGTAGGGTGAAGTCTGTGTAACCTGACCGGGAAGTGAGGTAGGAGCCATCTGACCACCTGTCATACCGTAGATTGCGTTGTTAATAAAAATAATTGTAATGTTTTCATTTCTTGCTGCTGCGTGTACGGTTTCGGCCATACCGATTGATGCCAAGTCGCCGTCACCTTGGTAGGTGAAAACAATGTGGTTTTCGGGGTCGGAACGCTTAACGCCTGTAGCAACTGCAGGAGCGCGACCGTGAGCTGCCTCAATCATATCGCAGTTAAAGTAGTTATATGCAAATACTGAACAACCAACAGGAGCAATACCTATGGTTTTGCCCTCAATACCGAGCTCGTCGATAACCTCGGCAACAAGGCGATGTACTATACCGTGGGTGCAACCAGGGCAATAGTGCATAGGGGTATCTGTAAGAGCGTGTGGTTTATCAAATACTACTGCCATTATTTTGCACCTCCGTTTGCTTTTTTGATAGCTTCCAATACTTGTTCTGGGGATGGAATCATACCACCTGTGCGGCTACAAAGTGTTACCGGCACCTTGCATTCGCTTGCCAGTTTAACGTCTTCAATCATTTGACCCATAGAAAGCTCTACTGAAATAATTTCCTTAACCTGATTAGCGGCTTTTTTGAAAGGTGCCACAGGGAAAGGCCACAATGTGATAGGACGGATAAGACCAACCTTTATGCCTTGCTTTCTTGCTTCGTTGATTGCGTTTTTAGCAACACGGGCGGCAATACCGAAAGCCGCGATGCAAATGTCAGCATCGTCCATCATATATTCTTCATA
>JAZNSJ010000088.1:0-2502 GCA_045591155.1 Acutalibacteraceae bacterium
AAATAGTGTGCTATACACATTGCGATATTTTTGTAGTGGATAATCATCAATCGGTTTGCCGTCGAATTTTATAACACCGTCGCTAACATCATAAAGACGTAAAATCAACTTAATAAGCGTTGATTTACCGGCGCCATTAAATCCTACAAGCGCAATCTTCTCGCCCTGTTTTATATTCATTGAAATACCGTTGATAGTAGGAGTATCATTTCCTGGATAAGTAAAGTGAACGTTTTCAAGTTCAATATCGCCACTATTTGAAATTTCGCTTGTGCCGTTATCTAAAATCTCATTTTTTGCATCTAAGAAAACACGGATTTTATCTATATTCTTGCTATTCCACTGCAAATCCGGAAAAATGCGCATAGAATTATTAATTTTATCGTTAATATTTCTTACTGCATTATAAATACCATAAAGCATACCAAATCCATATAATTTTTTAACAAACGCTTGATAGAAAAGATAACTTAAGTAAACACCCTTTAAAACAATATCGTGTAGTGGATAGTTAAGCAATTCAAACGGAAGAAACTTTTTAAAGTATCTATCCGACGTGCCGTTAATTACATCTCTACATTCACTAAAATCTTTTTCTAATCGCTCGTTCATCTTGCCCATTCGCAAGTCTTTTACAAAATACGAGAGATAAAAAACACGGTTAGAATAATTGCGTTTGCGCCAGACAGGCATTAATTCTTCCCACTGCTTCATATCTATTTTGTTTAAAATTATATTAGCAGTAAGGTTTATTGCAGCAACAGCCAATAACGCGATTAACGCCTTTATATCTACCGACACTACATACGATCCTGAAACAAGCGCTACAATTATATTACTTATAAATTGGCGTGATTGATTTACCGCTTGGTCAAGATGCCAAGGGGAATATTCCATTGCCCAAACATAATCATTGTAATACTTTGAATCGTCATACTTGGCAATATCCATTGAAACTGCTTTTTCATATAACGCGAGGTGTATATATTTATTGATTTTCATGTTTGATTTAGGTGCAATGTAGTTACCTACTATATGTGTTAAAGAAACCTTTAAAATAACTGCCGAGGCGATAGGAAATAAAAAGATTAAAACCTCACTAATAGGTGCTTTTCGCTCTACGCAGCTTATTATATGTGCCGGTAAGAATACATGTTCGAATAGCGTTATTAAATCGCCGAGCACTGATTGCAAAAGAAGATAAACAGAATAGCACGGCGCCGCTTTAAAATGGCACAAAAATGCAAACCACAGGTTAGAAAACGTATTATGTTGCGGCTTATAATCCTTCATAAGCATCGTACACCTCCGTTTGATAATTTTTTGCCTGCTTATTGAAAAGCAGTGCATAAACGCCATTATTTTGTAATAATTCCTTGTGGGAACCCTCTTCTACCAAAGAACCGTTTTCAAAAACAAATATCTTTTCACAAACCGCAGCAGACGACATACGATGAGAAACTATAACCGAGAGTTTTTTATCTTTCTTACAAAGGCGTAAAATTGTTTCAAACATCTGATGCTCGGCAATAGGGTCTAGTGCACTCGACGGCTCGTCTAAAATAACTACAGGACTACCTTTTGCAAAAGCACGTGCAATAGCAATCTTTTGTCGCTCACCACCGGAAAGTTCAATACCTTCATCATCAAACTCGCGCGTAAGAATGGAATCTTCTTTGTTTGGTAGTGATTCAATCTTTTTGTAAGCGTCACTGTCTTTAAGTGCCTCAATGGCGATTGCTTTTTCATCATCGGTATATATTGGCTTTAGCATAACATTTTCGGCAACCGATGCCGAAAATATTGCAAAATCCTGAAAAGCGGCACCGATAAGCTCGCGATATTTCTTGATATCAAACTCTTTGATATCGATACCATTAAGCAGTATCTGACCTTCTTGTGGATCATAAAATCTAAGCAATAATTTTATAAGGGTTGATTTACCGCTACCGTTAACACCAACAAATGCATGACGAACACCTGCGTGTAAAGTAAACGATACGTTTTTAATTACATAATCCTTTTTTTCGTCATATTTAAAAGATACGTTTTTAAGTTCAATTGTTTCAATTCTTTCGGGTGGAGTAATACCGCGCTTTGATTCATCAATTTTGGGTTCAAAATTCAAAAAGGTTTTTAAATTTTCTATAAATAAAGAATCAGTATAAAGTCCTGTAAGAGAGCTTTCAAAATTACGAAGCATCCAGCTAACCGCACCAATGGAATTAAGCAGTACAACCAATTCGCTTAAATTTATTTTGCCGTTTATAGCAAGTATTGCGGCGCAAAGCCACATTCCTTCATAACCGATAACAAATTGTGATACACTGCGAAGCATATCAAAGCAAAATCTTTTTGTAGCGTGTTTTCTGTCGTTTGCTACACTTTCATCCACAGCTTTTATATAAGTGTTTTTTAATACCGAAAAAATATTTGTAACACGAAGTTCGCCTGCATAGTTTCTTAAAAATGCAACACGATTAACGTAATCGGCTTTGCGAT
>JAZNSJ010000089.1:0-4135 GCA_045591155.1 Acutalibacteraceae bacterium
TTAGCAGAAAAAGGCGCCAAAGTAGCGCTTTTAGACCTTAACCAAGAAGCAGCCCAAAAAGTAGCTGATGGTATCAATGCTAAAGGCGGCACCGCTAAAGCATATAAGTGCAACTGCCTTGATAAAGCTGATATTGAAGCAGTACACCAAAAGGTTCTTGCTGATTTTGGCAAGTGCGACATCCTTGTAAACGGTGCGGGTGGTAACAACCCACGTTGCACAACTGCACATGAAGAATATGTTGCAGGCGACGAAACTGCCGAGGACTTCCTCACATTCTTTAACATTGATGAAAAGGGCTTCGACTTTGTATTTGACCTCAATATGAAGGGTGTACTTTTGCCAAGCCAGGTATTTATGGTAGATATGATTGGCCGTAAGGGTTGCTCGGTGCTTAACGTTTCTTCAATGAACGCTTACCGTCCACTTACCAAGATTCCTGCATACTCGGCTGCAAAAGCTGCTGTTACCAACTTTACTTCTTGGCTTGCAGTTCACTTTGCAAAAGAGGGTATTCGTGTAAATGCTATTGCTCCGGGCTTCTTTGTATCAAACCAGAACCGTGCACTTCTCTTTAACGAGGACGGCACACCAACACCACGTACCGACAAGATTTTACGTTCAACACCTATGGGACGTTTTGGTGAAGCAGAAGAGCTTTTGGGTACAGTAGAGTGGTTGCTTGACGAAACAAAATCAGGCTTCGTTACAGGCATTACTGTACCGGTGGATGGTGGCTTCTCCGCTTACTCGGGAGTATAAGAGGTAAAATATTATGAACAATAATGTAAAAATTTACGGCTTTGCTGATGAAGCAAGTCCAATGATTGACGAACAAATCAAGGCGATGCACCGCAACGGTCTTGCAGGTCTTGAAATCCGTAACGTTGACGGCACTTGGATTGCAGGTGTTGAGGTTGACAAAATCAAAGAAGTTAAGGTAAAGATGGATGCCGCAGGTCTTGAAACGTGGTCTATCGGTTCATCAATCGGTAAAATCGACATTGAAACAGGAGATTTTGCAGCGCACCTTGAAAACCTTAAAAAGATGATTGAGTTTGCTCACATTCTTGAGGCAAAAAATCTTCGCGCGTTCTCGTTCTTTATTCCAAAGGGCAAGGACCCCGCTGATTATAAGAACGAAGTTATGGATAGATTGGGTAAAATGCTTGACGTTATGCGC
The DNA here is from genome assembly GCA_045591155.1 of Acutalibacteraceae bacterium. Lineage (GTDB taxonomy): Bacteria > Bacillota > Clostridia > Oscillospirales > Acutalibacteraceae > UBA737. The sequence continues at coordinate 1,184 of JAZNSJ010000089.1, forward strand.
GGTAGTGGTGTTACATTCTGCCACGAAAACGAAAAGGGCATTTACGGCGATATTGCTCCTCGTTGTCTTGAAATTTTAAATACATTCCCTGAAATTGAGGGTGTATTTGATACGGCAAACTTTGTTCAGTGCGGCCAAGACACCGCTGAGGCTTGGAATATGCTAAAGCACCGTATTAAGTACGTTCACGTAAAAGACGCAAGAATGTCTGACGGCGTTGTAGTTCCTCCTGGTCGCGGCGACGGTAACTATAGCCTCATTATTCCAGAATACTTGGCTCAGGGTGGTACCGTGTTTACAATGGAACCGCACCTTACCGAGTTTGTAGGTCTTCAGGGCCTTGAACGCGAGGGTGAGGAAAGCGCAGTAGGCGAAATCAAATTTAACAGCAATGAAGAAGCTTTTGATTTTGCGTGCACCGAATTTAAAAAGTTGTTTTAAGGAGATATAATTATGGAAATAGGCATTCAATTTTATACCCTTCGTGAACATTGTAAAAATCTGGATGATTTTGCAGAAACACTAAAAAAGGTAGCCGACATCGGTTACAAAAACATTCAGGTAAGCGGCGTTTGTGACTATGAACCAGAATGGCTTAAAGAAAACCTTGACAAAAACGGTCTTAAGTGTGTTTTAACCCACACTCCACCCGCGCAGCTTAAAGAAGACGTTGCAAAGGTTTGCCGCGGTCACGAGATTTTTGGTTGTGATTACGTAGGTCTTGGTTATTATAACTTCTCTACAAGCAACGGTCCTACATATCAGGATTTTTATAATGAATATGCCGATATAATAAAGGCTGTTAAAGCAAACGGTAAAACCTTTATGTACCACAACCATGCAAAAGAATTCTTAAAGTTTGACGGCAAAAACGTTCTTGAGCATTTGGCAGAGGACTTTACTGCTGACGAGCTTGGCTTTATTGTTGATACGTTCTGGGTGCAGGCAGGCGGCGGTGACCCTGCGGCTTGGATTGAAAAGTTTGCAGGCAGAGCTCCTGTAATTCACCTCAAGGACTATGCGTTTAGCGACAACTTTACGCAGTTTGGCGACAATATCGCAGTAGTAGGCGAGGGTAACATTAACTTTGACCGCGTGTTTGCGGCAGCCGAAAAGAGTGGCGTTAAGTATATGCTTGTAGAACAAGACAACTGCCACGGCGAAAATGAATTCGATTGCATTACACGTAGTTACAAATATTTGAAATCCTGTGGTTTTTAATTGAAAGGTAGGAAATTATTATGGATAAAATTAAACTTGGTATAATTGGTTTTGGTAATATGGGTACAGGCCACACCTCTAATATTATGGGTGGTAACTGCCCCGAGGTTGACTTGGTTGCCATTTGCGACAAAAACCCCGACAGATGCGAATTTGGTAAATCTAAGTATCCCGATGCAAACATTACATATTTTACTGATGCTATCGAAATGCTTGACAGCGGTCTTATCAACGCTTGTCTTGTAGCAGTTCCTCACTATGACCATGCTAAATATTCAATGGAATGTATGAAGCGTGGTATTCACGTTATGTGTGAAAAGCCTGCAGGTGTTTATACCCGTCAGGTTCGTGAAATGATTGCTGAATCCGAAAAGCATCCTGAGGTTGTATTTGGTATGATGTTTAACCAACGTACAAATCCCGTTTACCGTAAAATGCACGAGCTTGTTCACTCTGGCAAGTACGGTGAAATCCGTCGTACAAACTGGCTTATTACCAACTGGTACCGTTCACAAGCTTACTACAATTCAAGCGACTGGCGTGCTACCTGGGCAGGCGAAGGCGGCGGCGTTCTTCTTAACCAGTGTCCTCACCAGCTTGACCTTTGGCAATGGATTTGCGGTATGCCCGTTAAGGTTCAGTCAAAGATTAAGTATGGCAAGTGGCACGATATTGAGGTTGATGATGACGTAACAACATTTGTTGAATACGAAAATGGTGCAACAGGCGTATTTATTACCACAACAGGCGACGGTAAGGGTACAAACCGCTTTGAAGTTCAAATGGACGGCGCAAAATTGGTTGTTGAAGACGACAAGCTTACTGTTACTGAATTTGAGATGAAAGAGTCTGAATTTACCAAGACAAATACCGAAGTATTTGGTATGGTTAAAACCCACAATCTCGAAATTGAGATTGAAAGTAAAAACCCACAGCACATTGGCGTTGTAAATGCTTGGGCAGGTAAGATTCTCCACGGCACACCACTTATCGCTGAAGGCGCTGAAGGTCTTAAGGGCGTTATTCTTTCAAACGCTATGCACCTTTCTGATTTCTTAGGTCGTGAGGTTGAAATTCCATTTGACGAAGACCTTTACTATGAAGAACTTATGAAGCGTGTTGCTACCTCTAAAAAGAAAGAAAACGTTACAGCAACCTTTGCTGATACGAACGGTACTTACGGCAGCGCAAAGGTATAAATAGAGTAGGTGTTACTATGGATAAAGTTCGTATAGGTATTGTTGGTGTAGGTAACATAGGCACTGCACATGCTAATACACTTTTTGCGGGTAAGGTAGTAGGGGCCGAGCTTGCAGCTATTTGCGACATTTCGCCTGACCGTCAAGACTTTTGTAAAGAAAACTTTGCAGGTGTTGAAATTTTCGACGATTATAAAAAAATGTTTGCAAGTGGTCTTATAGACGCAGTAATTGTTGCCACACCACACAAATTGCATTGTGATATAGCTATGGATGCATTAAGGGCAGGGATTAATGCCTTGGTTGAAAAGCCTGTTGATATTACCGTCAGCAAGGCGAAAGCCATTAACGAGCTTGTCAAGACTACTGACAAAAAGTTTGCTATTATGTTTAATCAGCGTACAAACGATGTGTTTGTCAAAGCACGCGAAATTGTAAAAAGCGGTGCGTTAGGCGAGCTTAAACGTACTGTTTGGATAATTACTAACTGGTATCGTACACAGCGTTATTATGATTCTGCCGGTTGGCGAGC
>JAZNSJ010000090.1:0-3965 GCA_045591155.1 Acutalibacteraceae bacterium
GTATAACTCCAATTTTGGTTTTTACCAGTATTTTTATGATTGGTTATTTGGCGGTATGGGTCATTATTTATTCCATAACCAAAAAAAGAACGGAAAGACTCAATGAAATACTAAAGAAAAAACAGCAAAGCATAGAAAACAAATAAAATAATATTTGTCTAAATAGTGTTACAACTGGGTGTCACTTCGGTGGCACCACTTTTTGTTTTATGGTGGAAATTTTCATAATTATGTGATATAATCAGTATGATAAATAAGGATTTGTAGGTATGATATATGAAAAATCTAAAATTATTTTTTTCGGCATTAACTGTAGCCTTTGCAATATTAGGATTAACTAAGGCTCTTTCAACAGATATTACAATGCCAATAATGTTTGTTAGTTTAGCAATTACAATGTTTATAACATCCAAAGAATACAAAGATAAACAGCAAAAAAGCACCGCAGTTTATTTTTTGCTGTTGGGAATTTTCTTATTTGTAGTTACTGCCTATAATGTTGCTTCATTAATTTGGGGTATATAAAATACAAATTCCAATTTACTAAACATACACAAGGAGGCAAAAATATGGCATGGTATGACGAAGCCGTATTTTATCATATTTATCCGTTGGGGCTTTGTGGAGCACCAAAACAAAATTCTTATGAGGCACCGGTGCACCGACTTAACACACTGTTGCCGTGGATTTCTCACATAAAAGAAATTGGCTGTAATGCAATCTACATAGGTCCTCTTTTTGAATCGGTAGGACACGGTTATGAGACAACCGATTATAAAAAATTAGATAGCCGACTCGGTACAAATGAGGACCTAACCAATTTTGTGTCAGAGTGTCACAAACAGGGGATAAGGGTTATTTTAGACGGTGTGTTTAATCATACCGGCCGTGACTTTTTTGTGTTTCGTGATATTAAAGCCAACCGCGAGAATTCACAGTACAAAGACTGGTATTGCAATGTAAACTTTTCGGGTAACAACTCTTATAACGACGGCTTTTCTTATGAAAACTGGGGTGGCTACGATCTTCTTGCAAAATTAAATCAGCATAACGGCGCGGTTAAAGACTACATTTGCGACGTAATTCGCTTTTGGGTAAGCGAATTTGATATTGACGGTATTCGTCTCGATGCCGCCGATGTTATGGACTTTAACTATATGCAGGCCCTTCGTAACGTGGCAAATGAGGTAAAGCCTGACTTTTGGCTGATGGGCGAAGTTATACACGGCAATTACTCGCGTTGGGCAAACGAGGGAACGCTTCACTCGGTAACCAACTATATGCTTCACAAGGCGCTGTATTCCGCGCATAACGACCACAACTATTTTGAGGTGGCGCACACAATTAAGTATGTGAACGATATGGTGGGCGAGAGCCTTAAGCTTTATACTTTTGTAGATAATCACGACGTAGAGCGTATATATACAAAACTTAAAAACAAGGCGCATTTTGTGCCGGTGCATATTATGCTTTATACTTTACCGGGAATACCGTCGCTATATTACGGTTCCGAGTTTGGTATTGAGGGCAAAAAAGAGCAATTCTCGGACGATTCATTAAGACCGGCGTTAAATTATGACGATTACAAAGATGCGGTGCAAACAAATGCTTGCACAAAACTGATTGCAGCGCTTGGTAAGATTCGTCAAAACACACCGGCGCTTTGCTATGGAGATTATAAAGAATTAGAACTGCAAACCACCCATTATGCCTATGCAAGAACGCTTGAGGGCAAGTCGGTAATCGTTACCGTTAACAATGCCGATAGCGATGTTAATATGAATCTTGACTGTGGGCAGTCAGGCGAATATATCGGCGCACTCACAGGTGAACGCGTATCCGCAAACGGTGGACGTATTCAGGTGAAAGTAAGAGCTAACTCGGGTGAAATATGGATTCCCATAGGAATTCGCAATGAAGCTTTTGAACCCGCCCAAACTGTAGAAATTGTAAAACTTCAGGCGCCCGTTAAGGTTGTGGAAGAACCTAAAAGGGCAGAGCCTGTAAAAGTACAGGAAGAAAAAGTCCAAAAGATAGTTCTTGACCCCAACAAACGATATGAAGATATGACTGTTGAGGAACTACAAGAAGCGATACTTAAAAAAATGCGACAAAACGGCCCAGTAAGTGACTATATGTTAGGTACAGTTCGCGAAAACAAACACCACGGGTCCTTGGTAATCTGGGTTAAGAGTTTTGGTTGATTATGAAATGTAGGAGGTGCGGCGATGAAGCTATTACTTAACGCACTTGCAAAATTTATTATGGGCTTACTGCTTGTGGGGTTGCTGATTTTTCTACCTGCAGGTACTTTAAATTACATAGGCGGATGGGCGTTTATTGTACTGTTGTTTATACCCATATTCATAGTGGGAATAGTTCTTTTTATAAAAGCGCCTGACCTACTTAAAAAGCGTCTTAACGGCAAAGAAAAAGAGAACACACAAAAAGGTGTTGTAGCCTTTTCTGCACTCATATTTCTTGGCGGATTTATCGTGGCAGGGCTTGATTTTCGGCTTTCTTGGTCAAATGTACCCGACGCGGTGCAAATAATCGCATCAGCGCTGTTTTTGGTGTCTTACGTACTGTATGCCGAGGTAATGCGTGAAAACGCATACCTATCTCGCACCATAGAGGTGCAAGAAAACCAAAAGGTGATAGACACAGGCCTTTATGGCATTGTTCGCCACCCAATGTATATGGCAACAATACTGCTCTTTTTAATGATACCGCTAATTCTTGGCTCGTGGTATTCGTTTGTTATATTTTTAGCTTACCCCATAATTATCGCATTGCGTATCAAAAACGAAGAGCAGGTTTTAACCAAGCAGCTTGACAGCTACACCGAATATAAGCAAAAAGTAAAATACAAAATCATACCGTTTGTGTGGTGATATGAAAATTAGAGGAGATTATTTATATGAGATTATTTGATTTTTTCAAAAAGAAATTATACATACCTATTATAGTGGCGCTTGTGTTCTCAATTCTTATTGTTGTGTCGGGATGTTCAGGGAATAAGAACAAACTTTACGATATCACTCATGAAGTATATACGCCTGATACTATAAAATTTGTTACCGAAAAAGAAAAATACTCTATAGATGACACTGTAATACGCTATTCAATAACCAATGTTAGCGATGATGAAGTTTGGATAAATTCGGATAGTTATTGTTATGAACTACATAAGTTAGTTGATGGCGAATGGAAGTTGGTGGGCGTAAAAAAAGATCACTTTTGGCATGAGGTTACACAACTTATACCGTCGGGTGAAACCGAAACACGAGAAATAAAGCTCGAAGATTATTTTTATTTACCTTTAGAAAAAGGTGAATACCGCATCGCTGTGGAAGGTCTTGTTTCAAACACATTTGAAATTTCTTGATTTATACCTCAAAATTAATTTGTAAAGGAGCATTTTGGTATGAAGAAAATTATATCGATAGTTTTAGTTTTGATATTTGCGTTTTCGTGTGTTGGTTGCGCCGAGCAAAGCGAAAAGCCATACAAAGATTTAAAAGCTTCTGATGTTGCGTCGGCAACCGTTACTCTATCTCCACCGAACAAAACCGTTCAAATAGAAGATATAGAAAAGCTGGTTTCGTTACTGTGTGATATTGTTATTTATGAAGAGGACAATTCTTACGGCGAGTATTATGGTCAAGGTGTTTTGTTTACACTTACAATGAACGATGGTCGGGAAGAAGAAATTATGGCATATAATCCTTTCTTTATAATTAACGGTACAGGTTACAAGACAAAACATAAACCTTGCGAAAAGCTAAGTAACTATGCTAATGAATTGCTGGACAAAATCGTTGACGAAAAGGACTAGTAGTTAAGGATGATATTATCAGCACTTGCAGATTCTTTGATGCGGTTTTGTATGTAGAAGATTAATATATCCTCAAAAAGCAAAACAGTCTATGAAATTAATTTTCATAGACTGTTTTAATATATGG
>JAZNSJ010000091.1:0-2341 GCA_045591155.1 Acutalibacteraceae bacterium
TTGGTACCGATGGTTTTCGTGGCGAGGTAAACATTAATCTAACGGCACAGCATGCCTATAAAATAGGAAGATTTTTAGGTTGGTATTTTACGTCGCACCTTTGTAAAACCGATAAGGCCAAGGGTAAACCACGAATAGTAATTGGTAAAGACACACGACGCTCAAGCTATATGTTAGAGTATGCGCTGTGCTCTGGCATTATTGCATCGGGCGGTGATGCATATATTCTACACGTAACCAGCACACCCAGTGTATCGTATGTGACTCGTACCGAGGGATTTGACTGCGGTATTATGATTACTGCATCGCACAATCCGTTTTACGATAACGGTATTAAGGTTATAAACCGTTATGGCGAAAAATTTGATGACAATGCTACAGCTTTAATAGAAAAATATATAGACGGAGATTTAAAAAGTCTTGGTGTAGATGGCGATGATTTGCCCCTTGCTCATCGTGAACAAGTAGGAGCAATTATAGATTTTGTTTCGGGCAGAAACCGATATGTAGGCTATTTAATATCGCTTGCTTCACACTCATACAAGCATTTAAAAATAGGTCTTGACTGCGCTAACGGCGCGGTGTGGAGTATTGCAAAGGCTGTATTTGAGGCGCTGGGTGCTCAAACCTATGTTGTGGGCGATGCGCCAAACGGAATTAATATTAATGAAGACTGCGGCTCCACTCATATACAAAATTTATGCCGTTTGGTTAAGGAACAGCACCTTGATGTAGGGTTTGCGTTTGATGGCGACAGTGACCGATGTATTGCCGTAGATGAAAAAGGCAACGAGGTTGACGGAGATAAAATGATGTACGTTTTAGCCCATCGTCTAAAATTGCGCGGAATGTTGCATGATGATACGGTGGTTGCTACTATAATGTCAAACAGTGGATTTGTAAACAGTCTTCAAAAATCAGGACTAAAGTGTGAACTCACCACTGTGGGAGACCGCTTTGTATATGAGAGAATGTTGCAAAAGGACTACGATTTAGGCGGTGAGCAGTCGGGGCATATTATTCTTAAAAAATATGCCACCACAGGCGACGGTTTGCTTACGGCAATTATGATTTCCGAGGAAATATGCGACCGTAAATTAAGCCTATCTAAACTTTGTGAGCCGGTGTTTTTATATCCCCAGTTTACACAAAATGTAAGGGTGACGGATAAAAAAGCAGTAATGACAAATTCTGATGTTTTACAATCTGTAAAGGAGGCTGAAGAAAAAATAGACGGTAAAGGCAGAGTACTGCTACGAGAAAGCGGTACAGAGCCTGTAATTCGGGTGATGGTTGAGTGTGAAAGCGAAACGCTTTGTATAGAATTGGCCAAAAAAATAGCCGACGTAATAAATCGAAACAATTAAAATAAAACTCCTCTGCTTCTTATAAAGCAGAGGAGTTAATTTTAGTTATCTGTTTTTTTGCGACGGATTATAAGTATTATACCAATTGCTATTATACCTATACTAAGCGCCGAACAAAGCACAATGGTTATTATACCTGTAGATGTAGACCAAAATGGTGTGGTTTTTTCTTCATTGGTAGAATTGTTGTTTTCAACTACGCCTGTTGTTATATTAGAACTATCAGACACGGTTTGAGAGGGGTTATCGCTTGGTGCTTCACTGTTATTAAGGCTTGGTTTTATATTTTGTTGGTAATCATAAAATTTTTCAACCTCTTGTAGCGGTACCTTTTCACCTACGGTGTTGTCAATAACAGGCTTTTGTGTTGCGGTTGATTGGCTGCTGTTTTGTGATTGGGTTTCATTGTTGCTGCTGTTAGATGATGTATTACCCAATGCGCTGTCGCTGGAATTATTATTGCTGGGGGTATTATCGGTATTATCGCCTTTAATTTCTTCATAACTAAAGGTAATTTTGTCGGTCACCTCATTACATTTTGTGCAGTGGCGAGACATTATACCATCTTCATCAGGGGTTGCGGCTTTATCAATTGTCCACTCAGCCTCAAAGTCGTGTGTGATGGGAATAAATGCTTCTTCTACATCCTTACAACGTGTACAGGTACGGCTTTTAAGACCCTGCGTAGTGCAGCTTGCCGCATTAATTACATTCCATACTCCGTATTTATGGCCCGAATTTTCACAGGTTTCTTTAACAATTACGCTGCCCGTAATTACTGTTGGTACTATAAATTGCTGTTTAGAGTTTGAAAAACTGTTGTGTATCTTTGAGCCGTGTTTATCACGATTGCTGTTTGCAATAGCAATTGGGTGCTTGCCTGGCTTTGCGTCTTTTTTAACTTCAAATATAACCGATATTATTTTGTTATTGTCTTTTGGTGGTACTATGTCACCATCTTCAACATTCACTAC
>JAZNSJ010000092.1:0-5569 GCA_045591155.1 Acutalibacteraceae bacterium
TTCATATATGCCCTGAAACTATGGGTAAGGTAAATCAGCTTGGTACTTTAGATGAGGTTTTGGCACTTTGTAAACTTGATGAAAGGCTTATTCCTTGTATAGATTTTGGGCATCTTAACGCACGCGAAATGGGATATTTTAAAACCAAAGAGGATTACAAAACTGTTTTTGATAAAATAGAAAACACTTTAGGTTATGAACGACTTAAAGGCTTTCATTCGCATTTTTCTAAAATTGAGTACACAACAGGCGGTGAGAAAAAGCATCTTACCTTTGCTGATACGGTTTATGGTCCCGATTTTGAACCTGTGCTTGATTTGGTTGTACAAAAAAATTGCAGTCCTATATTTATTTGTGAGTCCGACGGCACACAGGCAGAGGATGTAAAGCGTATGAAGGATTATTATAATTTAATTAAATAAACTATTTTGAACAAAAAGTGCTTATTTCATCATTTGATGAAATAAGCACTTTTTAATTGTTTATTGATTTTCAAACCAATCACGTGCCGCCTTTATCGGTTCGGTGCTATTGTTTAAATATTCTTGCCATTCAGGTGTAACACTTTCCCAAGTGGTTTGCATAAAGCCAAGCAGATGCTCGTTTGATATATTTTCTTTGCAGTATTTAACAAGCAATTCAAAGTTTTCGCGGTAATATTCTATACTGCCTGTAGGTAATTGGTCAAAGCCTGCGCTTTCGAGTATGTCAATAGGCCTTACGCGTATTTCGTTTTCTGGGGCAAGCCCTTCTTTGCCAAATTCGTTAAAGTAATACCAAACGCACTGAACAATATCTTTGGGGCATTTTTTAACAAATTCATCTGGTTTATGACGCGCATAATCCGACCACATCATAGTGCGTGCGCCGTTTGCGCGGATACAATCATTAAAGAAGTTAAGATCGTGCCACCAAAGGTCGTTTTGACGAATAACTACAAAATCATACTTAGCCTGATTTTCATATACTTCCTCATCAAAACCTATGTGCATATATTTGGCGTTAAATAACTGACACACCTCGTCGATAATATCCTTACACACCTGATAATATGTAGGTGTAGAAACCATACGCGAATAAATACCCAACCATTCATCGTGACAGGTAGAAAAGTTGAGCTTTGGTATAACATCAATGCCCATATCGGCAAGCCTTTTTATTTCGGCAGACATTTCCTCGTGTGTCCAAGCGCCGCGACAGGCAATTTCAGGGTGAGATTTATACTGCAAAGCCTCGGCTACATCAAGAATAATTGTGTTAATGCCATTAGCTTTTATGTGTTTTAAATATTCATCCCACACGGTGCGGTCAAAACGAATATCTGGCGAAGCGGGTGAACGCCACAGCTGTTTACCATCTACCTGACCGTGATAGTTATCAATCTCACACCAAAGATTTGTGCCAAGATGCACAAGGGTGCTCCAAATTTTTTTATTATTCATATTTGTCCTCCCAGCCAAATAAAATTACTTTTATTAAATTATATCTATAAATATACTATATTGCAAGGGGTTTTAGCTAAAATTTTAGCTAAAATTTAACTTGTTTTGCAAAATGGTTTGTGCTATACTTACTACCGTACGAAATTATATATTAAAGAGGCGATTTTTGTGCAAATATTACTTACATTATCGGTGGCAATTTTTGCGGGGCTTATGCTTTCTCGTGTTGCTAAAAAATTAAAGCTGCCCGCAGTAACAGCGTATCTTGTTGCGGGTGTACTTATCGGCCCTTATGTGCTTGGCGCATTAGGAATTAAGGGTATTGGGTTTATAAGTCACGCTGACGTTAAAAGTTATAGCCTTTTAAGTGATGTGGCTCTTGGCTTTATAGCTTTTGCAATAGGAAACGAGTTCAGACTTGCTCAACTTAAAAAAATTGGCAAGCAGGCAACGGTAATCGGTATTCTTCAGGCTGTATTTACCACGATTGTTGTTGATGCTGTGCTTATTGGTGTGCACTTTATAATACCAGACAAATTTTCACTCGAAGCGGCTATAGTTCTGGGTGCTGTAGCGGCGGCAACAGCGCCTGCGGCAACCCTTATGGTTGTGCGACAGTATAAGGCAAAGGGCCCCGTTACCGATGTGCTGCTGCCCGTAGTAGCTCTTGATGACGCAGTAGGTCTTGTGCTTTTTGCAATATCGTTTGGTGTAGCAAAGGCAATAAGTATGGGCAAGGTTGACTTGCTTTCGGTAATTATTGAGCCTGTTGCTGAGGTTGCAATGTCGCTTTTCTTGGGATTTATTATGGGCGCTATATTTACATATTGCGAGCGTTTTTTCCATTCTCGTTCAAAGCGCCTTGCAATGTCGGTGGCATTTGTGCTAGCAACTGTTGGACTTTCAAAATTAAGTTTTGAAATTTATGGCATTCATATTGCGTTTTCGTCACTTCTTGTTTGTATGATGCTCGGCACCGTATTTTGCAATATGTGTGATTTTTCTGAAAACCTTATGGACAGACTTGATCGTTGGACAGCCCCATTATTTATACTGTTTTTTGTAATAAGCGGTGCGGAGTTTGAGCTTTCAATATTTAAGGATATTGTCGTTGTATTTATCGGAGTGGTATATATAATTGCGCGTTGCTTGGGTAAATATTTTGGTGCGCGCTTTAGCTCACAAATGGTAAAAAGTGACCCTAACATAATTAAATATCTTGGTATCACATTGTTTCCACAAGCAGGTGTTGCGCTTGGTATGGCTATTAAGGCCGAAGAATTGGGCGATGTTGGTATAGTTATTGCAAACATAACGTTGTTTGCCGTGCTTGTTTACGAACTCGTAGGACCTGCTCTTACAAAAATGTCATTACTAAAAGCAGGCGAAATAGACCCCGAAGGCGCAGTCAGCGCACGACAAAAAGACTCACAGTAAAAAAATTACAGCACTCGATTTAATTCGGGTGCTGTTTTAAATTGAAACTTGAAAATTATGCTAAGGAACGGATTTATCCTTTCGTTTTTCACACCGTGAAAAAAATTTCATAAAATGCAATAAGGCAAAATTTGTTTTTGCCGTGATTATATTTTTACAAACAGGGTAAAAATAGTAATGCAACAATGTAATATTTCGGAGTGTGAAGCTTAAATGAATATAAAACGAGGAGAAATCTACTATGCCGATTTAAGTCCCGTTATAGGCTCGGAACAGGGCGGGGTAAGGCCTGTACTTATAGTCCAGAATGATGTTGGTAACCGTTATAGTCCAACTGTAATTGCGGCGGCTATTACCAGTCAACACGAAAAGTCAAAAATGCCAACGCATATAAATCTTAATGCAGAATGTTGTGGCCTCGCAAAAGACAGCATAGTGCTGCTTGAACAGGTGCGCACCATTGACAAACAGCGTCTTAAAGAAAAAATGGGTACGATAGACTCGGCTTCAATGAACAGAGTGGACAAGGCTTTGTCCGTCAGTTTTGGACTTGGAACATTTAGTTAAATAAAAATATTGTCAAAACAATTCCCTAAATTTTGGTTGACAAGTCCTTAAAATGATTATAAAATTAAATTGTAAAAATTTAGGGAGGTTTTGACAATGGTTAATGAACAATATAAACTTTGGTGCGAAAAGGCAACTATTGACCCAGATCTTGTAGCCGAGCTTAAGGCTATTGAGGGTAACGAAGAGGCAATTAGTGACGCTTTTTATAAAGATCTTGAATTTGGCACAGGTGGTCTTCGCGGCGTTATAGGCGCGGGTACCAACCGTATGAACGTATATACTGTTGGTAAAGCAACACAAGGTCTTGCAGCATACGTTAATTCGGTAACCGAAAACGGCAAGGTTGCAATTGCATATGACAGCCGTATAAAGTCAGATGTTTTTGCGCGTGATGCAGCAGCTATTTTGGCGGCAAATGGTATAAAGGTATATATTTATAAAGAGCTTATGCCCACACCTATGCTGTCATATGCTGTACGTCATTTAGGCTGTGATGCAGGTATTGTTGTGACTGCCAGTCACAACCCGTCAAAATATAATGGTTACAAGGCATACGGAAATGATGGTTGTCAGTTGGGGTTAGAGGCGGCCGATTATGTGCTTTCGATTATGAACCAGGTTGATATTTTTGACGGTGTAAAGCGTATTAATTTTGAAACTGCTCTCGCAGAAGGCAAAATTGAATACATAGGCGATGACGTAATAGAGGCTTATCTTGCGGCGGTTGAAGATAGACGTGTAAACCGTGATGTTGATATGTCAAAGCTTAATGTTGTTTATACTCCGCTTCACGGCTCTGGCAACAAGCCTGTTCGCGCAATTCTTTCAAAAATCGGCGCTACCAATGTAACCGTAGTACCTGAACAGGAATTACCCAACGGTAATTTCCCAACAGCGCCATACCCCAACCCTGAAATTCGTCAGGCATTTGAGTGCGCTTTAAAGCTTGCCGAAACCGTAAAGCCCGATTTATTGCTCGCAACCGACCCTGACGCTGACCGCGTTGGTATTGCAGTTCCTAATGGTGACGAATACCGTCTATTTACAGGTAATGAGGTAGGAGCGCTATTACTTGAATACATTTTAAAATGCCGCAAGGCAAACGGTACCTTGCCCGAAAACCCTGTTGCTGTAAAGACAATTGTTACAAGCGACGTTTGTCTTAAAATTGCCGAAGATTACGGTTGTGAGCTTCGCGATGTGCTTACAGGCTTTAAGTTTATAGGCGAGCAAATTGCAAGCTTAGAAGCAGACGGTCACCCAGAGCGTTATGTATTTGGCTTTGAAGAAAGCTATGGCTATTTGGCTGGTACTTATGTTCGTGATAAGGATGCAGTTATAGCATCAATGCTTATTTGCGAAATGGTAGCTTATTATAAAGCAGAGGGCAAAAATCTTATTGAGGTATTGTCAGAACTTTATGATAAATACGGTTACTACTACTGCTCACAAAAGAGCTTTACCTGTGAAGGTCAGGCCGGTATGAAGCAGATTGCAGGTATTATGGACCGTTTGGCTACCAATCCACCTGCTGAGGTTGACGGTATTAAGGTATCCCGTTTTGACAATCTTAACAAGAGCGAAAGCCTTGATATTGCAAGCGGCAAAATCACATCAATTGATTTGCCTAAATCAAATGTTTTGGGCTTTTATCTGGCCGATGGTAGTTCGCTTATAGTTCGTCCATCTGGCACAGAGCCTAAAATTAAGCTTTACATCAGTGCGGTTGGCGCTACCGATAGTGATGCTACTGCTAAACGCGAAAAATTAGAAAATGCAGGTACCAAATTATTAGGATTTTAAAACTTTAACCCAAAAGGCAACCGAATTTTTTCGGTTGCCTTTTTGCTTGAAAAAAGAAAATAATAATAGTATAATTAAAATATCTTAAAACAAGGGTGGTGATAACAAAATGCAAAAGTTTAAAGTAACTGGTATGAGCTGTGCGGCTTGCAGCGCACGTGTTGAAAAAGCGGTAGGTGGTGTAAAAGGTGTTACCGAATGTAATGTTAATTTACTTACCGGTGATATGACCGTAAACGACGGTGTTGATGCACAATCGGTAATCGATGCAGTATTATTGGCAGGGTATGGGATAGAACAAAATCAAAATAAAAAAC
>JAZNSJ010000093.1:0-29516 GCA_045591155.1 Acutalibacteraceae bacterium
ACTTAACACCAGCATAGCCATCATAGCGCCCATATCAACCGAGCCATAGCCGCCCTTTAAATACTGCACAGCAATAGGTATAGTCTTATAATCGCTGCCGATTACCAAATACGGCAGCAAGTAATCGTTCCACACCCACATTGTATTAAGAATTGCTACTGTTATAGCGGTGGGCTTTAATATTGGAAACACAATATGCCAAAAGGTCTGTAACACATTGCATCCGTCTATAATTGCGGCTTCCTCTAAACTTAATGGTATTGATTTTACAAAACCAGAAAATATAAATACCGAAAGCCCCGCCCCAAAGCCTAAATATATTAAAATTAGTCCAAAGGGGTTATCAAGGCTTAGTATATTTGCGATTTTTGACATTGTAAACATAACCATCTGAAACGGCACAATCATTGAAAAAACAAACAAATAATACAAAATGCTATTAAATTTGGTTTTTACCCTTGTTATATACCAAGCAGTCATAGCGGTAAACAAAACAATTACCCCTACTGAACAAACAGTTATAAAAAGCGACCAAAAAAATGCCGCTATAAAGCCTGTATCTGCAATACCATTTATATAATTTTCTATTCCTGCAAAGGTGGTGCTGTCAGGCAGTACAAAGGGCGACTGACTAATTGAAAACTTATCCTTAAAAGAATTAACCACAACCGTTATAATGGGTATTAAAAAAACTAAGCTTAGAAAAAGCAAAACGGCAAAGATTAAAATATTTGAAATTTTTATTTTTTTCACTAATTCTCTACCTCTTTACTTCTTGTAAAATATAACTGAAGCAGTGCAATTCCTGCTACAAGCACAAAGAAAACCACCGCCTTTGCCTGTCCAACACCCTCGTAACCTACCCTACCATAAAAGGTGTTGTAAATATCAAGCGCCATCATTTGTGTTTGCTTTGACGGTGCACCTGCTGTAAGCGCTAAATTTTGGTCAAACAACTTAAAAGAGTTGGTTATACTTAAAAACAAACATATTGTAATAGACGGCATTACCGAAGGAATTACTATGCTCATAATGGTGCGCAAGGGTGACGCACCGTCTACACGTGCGGCCTCAAGAATTGCGGACGGAATATTTTGTATACCCGCAATATATATTATCATCATATAACCAATCATTTGCCAGCTGCTTAAAATCACCAAACCCCAATAACCAAATACCGCATTCGAGGTTATTGAATATCCATAATTATAAAGTATACCGTTAATAATTAATTGCCATATATATCCAAGCACGATGCCGCCTATAAGATTTGGCATAAAAAACACAGTGCGAAACAAATTTGTACCTCGTATTCCTCTGGTTAAAAACAACGCTAATAAAAAGGCAATAAGATTTATACTTATTACAGCGGCAAACGCAAATTTTACTGTAAACCATAAGGCATTTAAAAAATCACTATTTTCGCTAAATGCCCGTATATAATTTTGTAATCCTACAAACTGTGCGTCACTTACTGTTCTAAATTGGCAAAACGAAAGGTAAAGTCCCATTATAAACGGTACTAAAAAGGCTATGCAAAATGCTATAAAGGTGGGTGCTACAAACACTAATGCCCATCTTTTTGTACCGTTTTTCACTTTCGTTCACTCTTCCACATTGATTTAACCGTATTTTCTACATCTTTCCATTCACTGTTTCCCTGTACATACTGTAACAACGCACCGCCAACCTCGGTTTTAAAAACATCACTTGGAAAAGAGGTAAATATCCAAGGTACAGTTTGTAAATTTTCATCATTCATATAACGTACTACTTCACGCGCTAATGGATCACTTGGTAACTCTTGTTCACTAAAACTGTTAAAGGGTGTAATAAAATCAAGCTTGTTGGTTACATAATCCTTACCGGTATCACTGCTAAAAAGCCAATACAAAAAATCAAGAGATTTCTTTTGAGCCTCTTCACTTACATTCTTGTTTATAGCAAAATAATTTTCGGTACCAATGCAAAGCCCTTGATTTTCTTCTGTGTCAACCCCTGTATAAATTGGCAAAAATTTAATATCATTTTCAGCTACTGTGTTGCCCTTTACATCCTTAATTTGTGACCACGCCCAGTTGCCGTTTTGCACCATTGCCACGCGCGACAAAGCAAATTCTGCCATAGAATCACTTGTTGATTTTGAGCCTAAAATACCTTTCTCGGTTATAGAGTTATTTATATAAAGGTCAAAAAGATTACGGTAATTTTGCGCGTATCTAAAGGCTATCTCTTTTGCATTAAGACCAGCAATTGTAGGGTCAGTATAATCTTCACTATCACGTAATTCATAAAAAATCGGTACATTAAGCAAATGCGTTTGCCAACGCCAATCCTCACCGCTTGATAGCGAGGTAGATGCAAATACGCCGTCTATTCCTATTTCACTTTTGTGCGCAGTCATATCCTCTACCACTGATTTAAGTGTATTAAAATTGTTTATCTGGTCGGCGCTACTAATGGTTGTTGCACGATTTTCAAGTGCAAAATATTTTTTCATAATGGCATCGTTATAAATAATACCATAACCTTCTACAACATATGGTACAGCATAAATACCGTTTCCGTTTGCATCGCGAATAGCAAGTGCATCATCGCTAAGCAGTTTTGCAAAATCACTACCCTCTATATTAAGGCAATAATCCTTCCAAGATTGATAGCCAATAGGTCCATTTACCTGAAAAATTGTAGGAGCGCCTGATTTTGCAATCTCTGATTTAAGTGTTTGCTCGTATGTGTTTGCGGCAGCGGTTACCACCTTTACCTTAATTCCGGTTTCCTTTTCATACGCATCGGCAATTTTGGCGTATACGTCTGCCGATTCAGGCTTAAAATTTAAAAAATAAACATCGGCGCTTGTTCTACCGCCACAGCCTACAAGCAGCAATATAAAACAAAGACTTAAAATAAACGAAATAATTTTTTTTGACATAAAAATTTCTCCCTTTTTAATACTGATAATATCTTTGCCACTTATTTAGTAAATAATACAAAAATTTAAAAAACCGATTGTGCGATTAGCACAATCGGTTTTTAAACCATATTAGCCTATACATCATCATAACAATGCACGGGGCATCTTGTTAAACACAAGGTAAATACGATCAAAAATGCAAGTATTGCGGTGAGCAGCCCAACTATCACCGCACCAAAAATACCCACAGCACTAACTCCCGCTAAAAGAACTGTAAAAACTGCTACAATAATTCCAACAACAATACTCCACACAATAGCAGTAAGTGCGCAACGTTTTCCATGGTTACAATTTATTTGTCTCATAACTTTTCACCCCTATATATATTACGAAAAAAGCAGTAAATAGGTGCATAACACCCAAAACATAACACATAAACAGTTGACATTATCGTTTGTAAAAATTATAATGAATATTGTATATATAGGTTTTAAAAGGAGCGTGCTTGCCTTGAAAACTACAACAATTTGCTTTGCCAATAATAAGGGTGGCAGTGGCAAATCCACCACATGCTGCAATGTAGGTTATGAGTTATCTAAAATGGGTTATCGTGTATTGCTTATCGACGGCGATATGCAAATGAATTTATCTCTTTCTTTTTTTTCAGAAGATGAGGTGCTTAATTCTGCTCAAAACGGCAATAACATCTACACAGCCGTTACAAATCAAGAGGATGTTGCAAGCTACATAACACCCACAAAATATAACAATCTTGATGTGGTTCTTTCTTCAAGCCTTATGAGTAATATTGAATTCCAACTATTTTCTAAATGGCAACGTGAGCTTATTTTAAAAAATTGCCTTGAAAATGTTAAAAAAAGCGAAAAATATGACTTTATTTTAATGGACGCGCCACCAACTTTGGGCGGCTGGGTTATGAATATGCTGTGCGCTGCAGATTATCTTATAATTCCTGTAGAAGCAAGTCCGTGGGGGCTTTTTGGACTTGCAAATATGTTTGAGTTTTTTGCCACTGTACAGCAAATAAACCCTAATATTTCTTTGCTGGGTATAGCCATTACCAAGGTTGACTCACGCAAAAATTACTTTAAGCAAACAATAGAAACCCTACAAAACACCGATGGTGTTCACCTGTTTGAAAATTATATCCGCACCGACAGTTCAATCGAATGGGCGCAAGATTCTTCCCTGCCTGTAGCAGTTTACAAGCCATCAGCGCGAAGTGCCAAAGAATATAAATTACTCACCGAGGAGGTTGTTTCACTTGTCAATAGGTAAAAACAGTATTGCGCGCGCAGTAAACGCTACTGCAGTCCAGACCAAAGCCGTAACAAATGACAGCGTTATAACAAAATTTCCGCTCGACAGCATTGGCATTTTATCGGTTGCTAAAATGCCCGATGACATAGACAGCATTAAATTAAGCATTACAAAACACGGTATATTGTGCCCCCTTTTAACAGCAATCACACCTAAAGGTGATATATGGCTTCTTGACGGATACCGTAGATATTATGCCGCAAAGGATTTAGGTTATTTGCAGCTTGCCGCCGTTGTTATAAACGTAGAAAACAAATCCGAAGCCAACCGAATTTACACAGAACTTGCAAAATGCAAGTTTACACCACTAAAAGAAAATATACACGAGCAAAAGTTTAGTGTTCTTTGCGTTAAAGACCACGATTTACCAACATATTTATTGTAATTTTAATTTAAAGGAGTAAAAATATGAATGTAGTATGCTTAGATATGGAAGGCGTATTGGTTCCAGAAATATGGATTGCATTTGCAAACGAGGTAGGTATTCCAGAACTTAAGCGCACCACCCGTGACGAGCCCGATTATGACAAGCTTATGAAATACCGTCTTGATATTTTAAAGCAGCACAATTTAGGGCTTAAGGAAATTCAGGCAGTTATTGAGAAAATTGATGTTATGGAAGGCGCTAAAGAATTTTTAGACCAATTGCGCAGTATTACTCAGGTAATTATTTTAAGCGACACCTTTGAGCAGTTTGCAGCGCCACTAATGAAAAAATTAGGTATGCCCACTATCTTCTGCAACACATTAGAAGTAGCGCCAAACGGCGAAATCACAGGTTATAAAATGCGCTGTGAAAAATCAAAGCTTACAACCGTTAAGGCTCTTCAATCTTGCGGATTTGATACTATAGCAGCAGGCGATAGTTTTAACGACCTTGGTATGATTCTTGCAAGTAAGGCGGGCTTTTTATTTAAGTCTACGGAACAAATTAAAAAAGATTATCCCGAACTTCAGGCATTTGAAGAATACGACGAGTTGCTTAGCGCTATAAAATCGGCACTATAATCTTAATGAAATTAACCTAAAATGGTCTTGGGCGCAATTCGCCATTTGAATTGCGCCCAAGTAAATTTTATTGTGGGTAAACACCCGCTATGCCGTAACCGTACACTTACCGTCGGCTTATTCACGGCTATTGCCGTAACATCGGCTTATGTACATAGCACGGAATAATTCCGTTATTTTAATTATATTCTTTAAATTTTAAAATATTTACACATTTATGTGAATATTTTTTTAAGGTGATAAAATGATAAAAGAACGTGTTGTTAGGTTGCAAGATATACTAAAAAGCGACGAGGCTTTTTGGGTAACAAATGGCTCAAATCGCTTTTATCTTACAGGATTTAGTTCTAGTGCGGGCAGTGTTTTAATTACCAAAACCCGTGCTGTATTTTTTATAGATTTCAGATATTTTGAAAAGGCAAAATCTACCGTAAACAGCTGTGAGGTTACACTTTACGATAAAGGCGACAAGGGTATCTATGAATTTTGTAAAAGGCAAAAGATTAAAACCGTATTTGTCGAAACATCGCAAATTAGCCTTGCACAGTATAAATGCTTAGGCGATGTATTTGATGGAATTAAAATATCTAATGACAATATTTTGGATTTAAATCTTAATAAAATGCGTGCCGTAAAATCTGAATATGAGTTAAAATTTATAAAGCAAGCTCAGTTGCTTACCGAGCAAACACTTGACTATATCTTACCAAGAATTACGGTTGGTAGAACCGAACGCGAGATTATGCTTGATATGGAATTTTTTATGCGGTCTTTAGGTGCAGATGGTGTATCGTTTGATTTTATTGTAGTATCCGGTAAAAATTCATCACTGCCACACGGTGAGCCTACCAATAAAAAAATTGATAATGGCGACTTTGTTACAATGGATTTTGGTGGTGTTGTGGGTGGTTATTGCAGTGATATGACACGAACAGTAGCGGTAGGCCGTATCACCGATGAGCAAAAAACAGTATACAACACTACACTTAAAGCGCAGCTTACTGCAATAAAAAATATCAAGTCAGGTATACCCTGCAAAGTTATAGATAAAATTGCCCGTGATATAATTTACGATGCAGGCTATAAGGGTTGCTTTGGGCACGCGCTTGGTCACAGCGTTGGTATAGATGTTCACGAACCGCCAAATCTTTCGCCCAACAATGAAGCTATTTTAGAGATAGGCAACGTTGTAACGGTAGAGCCAGGTATTTACCTTGAAAATAAGTTTGGAGTTAGAATTGAAGATATGGTTTATGTAACACAAAGCGGTTGTATAAACCTTACAAGCAGTAATAAAGAATTAATAATACTATAAATTTAAACCCCTCGTTTCTTTATGAAACAAGGGGTTTATTCTAATCTTTTTCATATGAAGTGTAAATATCGCACAACTCTGAATAAATACTTTTACCATCGCTTACGGTATAAAAGTTTTCAAAATCCTCACCTAAACAACAGGTACCGTTTTCGTATATAGTAAATATACCAAGCGAGGTTTGGTTTTCATCGTAAAAACACATATAAAGATACGATGACCCCATCTCACCTTTTTCTTCGGTATCTATAATAAGGCTGTCAAAGGTTTTCCACATTTTTTTAGCAGTTTCCTCATCATCTATTAAAGTTTCATAGTGAGTACCGCCTATAGATTCTACTACTTTAACACCTACAGGGCTAAAGCCACCATTGTTGACGCCACAGCCTGAAATGCAAAATAGCATAATAAACACAATAATTATCGAAATTAATTTTTTTACTTTATTCATAAAAATCCCTTTCTACACCAAAAAACACTGCCCTATAACACGAAGTCTTGTACACTTTTTAAATCCATATTTATGTATGGTGTATATTCGTTTTATTTTATTTACTTTTGGTATATTACAATATAATTCAATAATTTGTTTTTGCGAAACACTTAGCATATCACCAAATTGATTAAATATCTGTTTAGCTTGT
Organism: Acutalibacteraceae bacterium; assembly: GCA_045591155.1. Lineage (GTDB taxonomy): Bacteria > Bacillota > Clostridia > Oscillospirales > Acutalibacteraceae > UBA737. The sequence goes on from JAZNSJ010000093.1 coordinate 7,223, forward strand.
GTATAGGTTGCTTTGTATAATTTATAAACACGATTAATTGATGAAAACTTTTGTTTTATATATGCCACACCGTAAGAAGCTTTAGCTCCTACTTGATTACGCTCATGCTGACGGTAAAGAATAGTAGGTTCATTTATGCATATAAGTTTTCCAAAAATTTGTGCCACAAGTGCTAACCACCAGTCGTGCATAATAGCTTCATTTGGTATTTTGCCACATTTTTGCTTTAAGGCTCGGTTTATCATCACCGTGCAACCCGTAACATAATTTTGCACCAGTAGTCGCGGTAATGTTATATTGTTTTGCTTTAATTTATAAAAATCAAAAAACGAGGGCGAAATTACTTCTAGTTTATGGTCAACCACCGTTAGATCACTGTGCACCAACACAGGTGTTGTACCGCCCGATTCTGCTTTTATCATAGCAGCAAGGGTTTTTTCTATTTTCGTGGGAAGCCATATATCATCCTGATCACAAAGCATAATGTAATCATCGTCGCACAGCTCTAAAAGCTTGCTAAAATTTTGAGCCGCGCTACCTGTAGGTTTGCCGCTAATGCAAGATACTTTATCAGGATATTTACTACAATAATCGTTGATAATATCAATAGAATTATCACTTGAACCATCATCACGTATAATAATTTTTATATTCTTGAAGGTTTGATTAAGCAAAGAGTCTAATTGCTCTTTTAAATATCTTTCACCGTTATAAACGGCAAGCAAAACGGTAACCAAAAGCTACACCTCATTTTTTACAAATCAATCATATGTGTAGTCATAACTACCACCAGGCTCTGTTAATTCGCCTTTAAAGGAATTAACGTAAATTGTTACAAGAATTTCAGCATTGGTGGTTTCGTTATATTCGGGTGTTTGACGTAATACTATACCCGGCGCCGATTCAGAATCGTACATTTCTTCTACCTTTATATTCTCGTACAAAAAGCCTTGTTTAAGCAGTTCTAACTTAGCGCTCATTTCATCAAGTCCTACCACATTTGCAACGGTAAGCTCTTTAGAGCCTAAGCTTATTGTAAGCTGAATTTCGGTTTCGTTTTGAACGGGCGTGCCTGCCGCTACCGATTGTGCGCAAATTACACCGCGCTCATACTTATCTGAATATTCTTTACCTTTTATAACAAACTTAAAACGTTCGTAATCTTCTTCATCCTCTAATTGATAGTAATACTTACCTGCAAAATCGGGAACCTCGTATAAAATTACCGATTCTGCAGCGCCTGGATCTACTTCACCAATAGAATCAACATCAGGCATAGATAAAATTTCTGAATTGTTAAAAATTGGCTCTTCTGTACCAAAAATTTCATCCTTAAAAACAACACACAAAACTATTGCGATTACCAAGAACAATGCTGCGGTAATGCCTGCCGATATTGCGGCATATTTTACGCTACCTCCCTTTGCTTTAGAAGGCTGCTCTTTATCATCAGATTTTGCGGCTTTATTGGCTGCTCGTGCATTAGCAGCGCGGCGGATGTTTTCTTGTGTTTCGCCGTAAACCAGTTCATTTTTAAATGTGTCTATATTAGGGGTACGATTTTGAATATTTACCTGCATACCGTTTGCCATTGCAACCAATACCTGACGTGGCAATTCATCGGCAAATCTTGCAGGAATAGACAATGAATCCTGTGTAAGTCTTGACTCTGCAGAAGGAGGTACCGTACCAATGATGACGCGGAACAATGTTGCGCTTAAACCATATACGTCAGAAGCCTCGCTTGTTTTTGCATCAAGCTTACCGTATTGCTCTGCTGCTGCATAACCATTGTAAAGTTCTGCTAAGCTATGGGTACTTGCCATACGTAAACGTGGAATACAAATTCCCGAAAAACGCAACTTGCCGTCGCGACCTACTAATATTGTTTCGGGCGAAATTCCGCCGTGTACAATACCCATATCGTGAAGCGCTTTAAGTGTATCTATAAGTGGTAAAAACAACGGACGCGCCTGTTCCCAACGAAGACTACCGCCGTTTCTATCAAGAAAGCTTTGCAATGTTATACCAGAAATTATAGGCGTTACCGCATATACAGTGCCGTTTTCTTCAAAAACTGTAAGCACAGGTATTACCGACTGCAGCTCGGTTGCGATAAGCTTTTTATTTATATCCATAAAGTCTATAAGGCCTTCATTAAATACAAACTCATTACCGCTTATAACCGATACCGTCTTATCGGGATTGCGTACCGATATACCCTTGGGATAATATTCTTTTATATGTACCGCCTTGTCAGAAGCATTATCCCACGCGATATAGGTTATACCCTCTGCGTTAACGCTTAATGCTTTTCCTATTATGTATCGTTCTGAAAGTAAAAATTTAATTGGTAAATACGAGCTATCATTTTTTACAGAAGCATCATATCCACATATGCTACATATATTTTCGCCGCCATTGTCATTCATACAACCTGGGCACAGTCTGTCGGTATTTATCATAACGACCTCCAAAAACAAATATGATTTTTTATTATATCATACAAAGATATAAATTACAAGTTTTTACCGCGTATTGTCTATTGGTAGCAGTTTTTTAAAAACACAGGTATGGTGTTCGGTAATAACACGATCCTCGTGAAGCGAACCAAAATACCAATGCTTATATGTACAGGATTTACCAATCTCTTCAAGATAACCGTTTAACTTATTTACACTGTCACTACCGCCACGGCGCAACAGCATTGCGCTTTTTACAAGTGACGGCGGCTCGTGAGTAATAATATAATCAACTACACATCCTGCTTCATCAAGCACGCGCGCGCCATCTGCCATTTCTGCAGGGGTAGGTTCTTCTTCACGCCACCAAAAGCCCTGTGCTACTCGCATATCCTTATCGGTGCTTTCACCTCCGCCAAAGGTGAAATATCTGCTACCGTCTATATCAAAAAGCTGACCGCGCATTAAATGCAGCAGATTACCCTTTATTCTATGAACTCTACCGCCCTTCCATACGGTTTCACGGCAACGGTTTATTTTTTGAAGATTATCGTGCGTACCCTCTACAAAGGCAGTAATAAATTTACGCTTTGCAAAAAAATTTACAACCTCTTTTTCTTGCTTTGAACCATCAAATATAAAACCAAAGTCACCACACACAATAAGAATATCACCGCGACGCAGTTTACGAAACTCTTTATCATAAAGCCTTTCAAGGTCGCCATGCATATCACCTGTTATATAAACCATTTTTTCACCGCCCTTTTTAATATTTATGCTTTATTTTTACAAACTTATAATGTATAATGACAGTATAACATATTTTTAAGGAGATTTCTATGCTTAAAAGATTTTTTTCTTTTATTTTAATAATTTGTTTAATATTTACACCCGTTCTTACGGTAAATGCATATGAGCCGTCAGGTGTACAAATAACGGCAAACGCAGCATTACTGGTATCACTTGATACAGACGAAGTGCTATACGAAAAAAATGCCGATCAAAAGGTGTACCCTGCATCTATTACAAAAATAATGACTGCTTTATTAATGTTAGAAAGCAATAAATATAATGCCGAAAGCAAAATTGCTATGACCGAAGAGGCTCTTGACCTTATAAGTGGTACAGGTAGTAGTGTTTCACTGCTTAAAGCAGGCGAAGAAATTACACAGCTAGACCTTGTGTATATGGTACTTATGTCATCATACGGCGACTGCTCATTACTTGCAGCAATCTACTATGGCGGCAGTGTAGAAAATTTTGTAAATATGATGAATACCCGCGCCACAGAGTTAGGCCTTACAGGTACACATTATGAAAATCCCATTGGTTTGCACCACGAGCAAAATTACACCACCGCCCGTGATACGTATATACTAACAAAATTTGCACTGCAAAACCAAACCTTTAAAGAGGTGTGCGAAAGCACCCGACACACAGTTAATACCAGCCTATCAGGTCAACGTGTGCTTTCTACCACAAACTTTTTGCAAGACAATACCACCAACTATTATTACACATATGCAAAGGGAGTTAAAACAGGCTACACTGATGAAGCAGGACGTTGCCTTGTAAGTACAGCCAGCTATAACGGATATAATTATATGTGCCTTGTGTTTGGATGTCCGCCAAATGAAAAAAAGCATTTCACCGAAAGCAAAGAGCTTTACCGTTGGGCATTTAACAACTTTGAATTTAAAAAGGTTGCCGATACCGCTAATCCCGTTGCCGAGATTGGTGTTGATTTATCGCTTGATACCGACTTTGTATCGCTTTATGTAGAAAAAGGTTTTACATCTGTATTACCAAAAGATGCCGATGACTCTACAATAAGCATTGTGCCACATCCTGTTTCCGAAAAGGTTGACGCACCCATAAAAAAAGGACAGGTGCTTGGTACTGCCGATATTATATATGCCGAACAGGTTATAGGCACCGTAAACCTAATATCTAATGAAAATATCGAAAAAAGCGCCATGCTTACCGCGCTTCGCGCTGTAAAACAATTCTTTGCATCATCATATATGAAAATGTTTTATATTTTGATAGGTATAGTAATCTTAATTTTTATAATATCCGTCATAAAACTAAATTCAAAAAAATCTAAAAAACGTAAAATTAAATATATGCCCTATGATGAAAATATAAAACAATAGCAAAAATCCCGACCTGAACGGTCGGGATTTTTTACATTGTTATATTGCTGTTTCAAGAGCAATTTTAAGCATATCTTCGTTGAATTCCTTTTTCATTTGCAAAGCATCTTCTATATCATAGTTTACAACGCTACTACCCTGATAAGCAACAACACGGTTACCCTTACCCTGATAGAGCAGTTGTACAGCCTCGTAGCCCATTTGTGTTGCGCGAAGTCTGTCGCGCAGGGTTGGATTACCGCCACGCTGAACGTGACCCAATATGGTTGCGCGTGAATCAATACCAGTAGCCGCCATAATCTGCTTGGCAATATCCTCTACACCACCAACACCCTCAGCTACAATTACAATAAAATGCTTTTTACCGTTAGACTGTGCAGTTTTAATTTTACGAATAATACTTTCCATACTTACAGGTACTTCAGGCACCATAACTGCGGTAGCGCCTACTGCAATGCCTGTTTGCACCGCAATATAACCTGCATGTCTACCCATAACCTCAATAACACTACAACGCTCATGCGACTGCGCTGTGTCACGAATTTTATCTATCATTTCCATTGCAGTGTTCATAGCAGTATCAAAGCCTATTGTATACTCTGTGCAAGCAATGTCGTTGTCAATTGTACCTGGTACACCAATACAGGGTACACCGTGTCTTGATAAATCAAGCGCGCCTCTAAAAGATCCGTCGCCACCAATTACAACCAATCCCTCTATGCCGTGCTTTTTGCAATTTTTAACAGCTTCTAAAACGCCCTCTTCGGTTCTAAATTTAGGGCAACGCGCAGTATAAAGCAATGTACCGCCACGGTTAATAACGTCAGAAACTGAACGTGCATCCATATCAAAAATATCTTCCTCTATAAGACCTGCATAACCACGTCTTATGCCTTTAACTGTCATACCAAGCGAAATGGCAGTTCGCACTACGGCGCGTACCGCAGCGTTCATACCTGGCGCATCGCCACCGCTTGTTAAAACACCTATTGTTTTCATTGTTTTATCATCTCCAAAATACATACGAAAGCATTATACACCATTCATTTTGAAACTGCAACCATTTTTTTACTTTGCTACGAGTTTCACATTGTTTTCGCCTAAAATTTTAGACAAAGAATCACACAGCGCCTTTGTTGGCTCAATTTTTAATCGGTCGGGAGCCATAATACGCTTGTTGGTATCCTCACAAAAAATTATTACATCACTGTTGCCGCTATGTTTAGACAACACATCGCACACTTTACTAAATTGGTTAGAATTAAGACTTTGCAATTTTAAATAAAGCGTAGCCACCTGTTCGGTGTTTTGCGCACTTTCAGGAACCGATTCTACCGATTCGCAAACAAGCTCAGGGTCGCGGTCCTCTCGCTCACTTACCTTACCATTAATTATAACAACATTACCAGGAGTCATAATCGGTCTATATCCTGCAAGAGTAGCGGAAAATACTATAATGTCTATAGTTCCTGTTGTGTCTTCTATTGTAGTATAGGCTATGGTGTTTTTGTTTTTAAGTTGTTTTAGCTTAATATCGCCAAGCACACCAACTACACTTATACGTCTACCATCTGCTATCTTTTTTGAGTTAATGTCTACAATAGGTATAAATCGTGCATTGCGCGCAAAAGTGCGATAATCGTTCATAGGATGCCCAGACAAATACATACCCGTTGCAGCCTTTTCCATAGCAAGAAGCTCTGCGCGAGGCATTTCATCGATGTGGGTTAGTTCAAGACTTGTAGTTTCTGTACTGTCACCAAATAAATTAAGCTGTCCCTCACCCGAAAAACGCTGTGTTTCTTCGATAACCGATAGCACCTTATCAATATTGTATAGCATTTTACGGCGGTTATCCTCTAAATTATCCATAGCGCCACTTTTTATAAGTCCTTCAAGGGCTCGCCGATTAAAATTGCGATTGTAATTACGGTTACACAAATCATACATCGAGGTATATTTGCCGTTTTGACGCTCGGCTATAAGCTGATTTATAAGGTTAGAGCCCAAATTGCGTACAGCAAGCAATCCAAAGCGAATATTTTTACCGCTGGCATTAAAACTTTCATTGCTTTCATTTACCGAAGGTGGCAAAATTTTAATGCCCATTCGTTTACATTCGGCAGTGTACTGCGATATTTTACCTGGGGAATCAAGAACGCTTGTAAGCAAAGCTGCAAAATACTCGGTAGGATAGTGACATTTTAAATATGCTGTGCGGTATGCCACAACAGCGTAAGCCGCCGCATGCGATTTATTAAATGCATATGAACTAAATGCAGAAATTTCATCAAACAGTTTTTCTGCTATCGCTTGACTAATACCACGATTTATAGCACCGTCACAAATTACATTACCTTGTTCATCCTTTTCGCCATATATAAATGCATTACGCTCACGCGCTAAAATATCGTGCTTTTTCTTTGACATAGCTCGGCGCACTATATCGGCGCGACCAAGCGAATACCCCGCAAGACTGCGGAATATTTGCATTACCTGTTCTTGATACACAATGCAACCATAAGTAACATTTAGTATTGGCTCTAACTGTGGAGTGTCATATTTTACATCCTGCGGATTGTGTCGGTTGTGAATGTAACGCGGTATTGAATCCATAGGACCTGGACGGTAAAGAGATATAATTGCAATTAAGTCCTCAAGCGTTTCGGGACGAAATTTGCGCATTACATTTTTCATACCGTCAGACTCAAACTGAAATACACCGTCGGTAAAACCATTACCCATCATTTTAAAGGTTTCAGTATCTTGAAGTGGTATTTTTTCTATATCAAACTGAGGATTAACCTTTCTTATACTGTTTTGGGTTTCCTCAATTACCGTAAGGTTACGAAGCCCCAAAAAGTCCATTTTAAGCAATCCTAATTCGTCAAGAGCTGTCATGGTGTACTGCGTTACAACCGATTCATCGTTTGTAGCAAGCGGTACATAATCGCTCACAGGACGGTCAGATATAACAACCCCTGCCGCGTGAGTAGATGCGTGACGAGGCATACCCTCTAATCTAATTGCCATATCAATCAAATCTTTTATTAGTGTGTCACCATCATATAAATTTTTTAACTCTTTAGAACTGGCAAGCGCCTTTTCAAGCGTCATACCCGGTGAATACGGTATTAACTTTGCAGTTTTATCACACACTGAGTATGGTATGTCCATTGCCCTGCCTACGTCTCGCACAGCAGCACGAGCCGCCATAGTACCAAAGGTTACTATTTGTGCTACGTGGTCTTCACCATATTTTTCTATAACATAGTCAATAACCTTTTGACGATTAACATAACAAAAATCTACGTCAAAATCGGGCATAGATACACGCTCTGGGTTTAAAAATCGCTCAAAAAGCAGATTATATTTTATTGGGTCGACACCGGTAATACCTATACAATATGCTGCAAGACTACCAGCCCCTGAGCCACGGCCCGGACCTACAGGTATATTGTGAGTTTTAGCATAATTTATAAAATCCCAAACAATAAGATAATAATCAACATACCCCATCTTATTTATAACCGACAATTCATATTCAAGTCTATCGATTACGTCTTTTGCGGGGTTGTTGCCATATTTTTTATAAAGCCCGTCATAGCATTTTCTGCGAAAATATTCATAGTGGTCTTTACCACCCGTATCAAAATACGGTAGCTTTATTTTACCAAACTCAAATTCCACATTACAGCGGTCAGCAATTATTTGAGTGTTTGAAATTGCATCGGTCAAATCAGGAAAAACCCTTTGCATTTCTTGTTCGGTTTTTAGGTAAAATTCTTCGGTTTTAAATTCCAGATTGTTTTTATCACCTATTTTACTGCCTGTTTGCACACATAATAAAACCTTGTGCATAAAGCTGTCGTCTTTTTCTATATAGTGAACATCATTTGTAGCAACAAGCGGTATATTCAATTCGCGCGATAACTTTTTAATGTAGGCATTCACAGTTTGTTGCTCTTGGATGCCGTGATTTTGTACCTCTAAAAAAAAGTTGTTTTCACCAAAAACGTTTTTATACCAAAGCGCAATATCGCGCGCCTTATCGTAATTAGAGTCCATTAACGCACGCGGAATTTCGCCCGCAAGGCAGGCGGAAAGTGCAATAAGACCACCGTGATATTTTTCAAGCAATTCATGGTCAACACGAGGTCTTGTGTAAAAGCCCTCGGTAAATCCTGCCGACACAAGCTTTATAAGATTTTGATAACCCTCATTATTTTCACAAAGCAATACAAGATGGCTGTAATTACCGTCTGGTTGCTTTTGCTTATCAAATCGGCTGTTTGGGGCTACATACACCTCACAGCCTATAATTGGCTTTATGCCCTTTTTTTTTGCTGCTTTATAAAAATCAATTGCGCCGTACATTACACCGTGGTCTGTAATGGCAACGGCCGTTTGCCCACGGGATGCAACAGCATCGATAAGCTTGTTTATACGACAACAGCCGTCAAGCAAGCTGTATTCTGTATGCAAATGCAGATGCGTAAAGGCCATGCCGTATTTCCTCCTTATCTTGAAATTATATCCTCATATATTTCTATTATTTTCTTTAGTCTGTGGTTAAGTCCCGAAACGGTAATAGGTTCGGGTGAATTTTTGCATAAATCCTTAAGTGAGCTTTCGGGATACTGCAATCTTAAATTTGCAGCAGCAATAAGTTCTTTAGGCAGTGATGAAAGCATCTCTCTTTTTATTAAATATTCAATTGCGGTTCGTTGCTTTATAGATGCCTCTATAGTTTTTTTAATATTTGCGCCGTCACAGTTAAACATACGGTTAGTTTTATTGTTTGCCTCTTTTATAATAGTGGTTTCTATAAGCTCAAGACTTCGTGCGGATGCACCTATTAATGCTAACAAATTTATTATCATCTCACTACGCTTTATATATACCACAAAACCGTTGCCTCTGGTAGATATATTTGCCTTAACCGAGTGTTTTGCTAAAATATCACACAGTTCTTTTGCAAGGCTTTCATTTTTTACGGGGAAATCTACTCTATAGCTTTTTTGAGGATCACTCATTTGACCACAGCTTAAAAAAGCTCCACGCACAAATGCCGCTTCACAACAAGCGCGGTTAAAAAACTCGTGGCTTATATTGCCATCACACATACCAAAATCTACCGATGCTAAAATTTTAAGTCGGTCAATCTCGTCGGCAACTTCTGCTCGATAGGTAATGTTTTTACTGTTACCATTTGTTGTTTTTACATTTGCATCATAGTTTCTTTGTATCATATTGGCATAAAGCCTTATAACTGCAATATTTTCAGATTGCATTGATATTTTTTTAACTGAAAATGCCCTGCCAAACAACAAAAGTCCGTATGTAAGCGCCTGCATACAGCAACGTGATACCCTTATTTCACTAAGCTCGGTTTTTATATTCGAACAAAAAGACATAATTTTTAATCCTTTATATCAATATCTCTATGAAAATACACAGCATCATACCCTTTTTGGCAAAGCGCCTCGCTTACCTTAATTGCAAAGGTAACCGAACGATGATGACCGCCGGTGCAACCAAAGGCTACTGTTAATTTTTGTACGCCGCAATTTTCTTTAATAGGTATTATAAGCAATAGCATATCTATAATTTTTTCAAGATACTTCTGGCTTTCCTGCGCGCTTAAAACATAATCACGCACCGACTTGTCCAGTCCTGTTTTATGCTTTAAATGCTCTATGTAAAAAGGATTTGGCAGACAGCGCACATCAAAAACAAAATCACTTTGCGCGTCTGCCCCATTTTTAAATCCAAAGGATCTGCACTCAATTTTCATTTAATTACTTTCTTCCCACAAATATAACCTCTGGCTCTAAATCAACTCCGTCGGTAGATTTTACTGTATCCTTAATTTTTTGAATTAGTGCCAGCACATCATTACAGGTAGCGTTACCTTTATTTATAACAAAGCCTGCATGCTTGTGACTTACCTCGGCACCGCCTACAGATACACCCTTTAAATTGTTTTGCTCAATAAGCGCACCTGCAAAATAGCCCTCGGGTCGCTTAAAGGTACTGCCTGCGCTTGGGTATTCAAGCGGTTGTTTTTCACGTCGGCGTGAATAGAATTCGTCCATAGCAGATTTTATCGCATCGGCATTTCCCTGCTTTAGTTTTAATTTTACACTTGTAATTATTAAATTTGTGTTTTTAAATACACTTGTTCGGTATCCGAGTTGCATATCAGGCAACAAAAATTCTACTTCTTTTCCATTTTCATCTATAGCAGTTGCCGATACAGTCACCTGTGACATTTCGCCGCCGTATGCACCTGCATTCATATATATTGCGCCCCCCACAGTACCAGGTATACCGTAGGCAAATTCAAGACCAGAAAGCGAAGACTTTTGCGCCTGAATACACACCTGACGCAGACTTGCCCCCGCGCCACAAACCAATGTATCACCGTGGATTTTTATGTTATCAATACCGTTAAGGCTTATAACAACACCTTCAATGCCCTTATCTGACACCAAAAGATTAGAGCCTTTACCCAATATAAAATATGGCATCTCGAATTGTTTTGTAAGACCTATAATAGTTTTAAGCTCATCAACGCTTTTTACCTTAACAAAAACATCGGCAGTGCCACCTATTTTAAAGGTGGTATGACGGCTCATAGGCTCATTTACAACATATTCTGTTTTTAACTCATTTAATCTGTCACACAGATTATTAAGCCTCATAAAATCACCCTATTTTTTGTGTAAATTACAAAGATATGCCGCGCCTATAATGCCTGCATCGTTACCAAGGTCAGCCGTTTTTATAAGCGTTTTAAGTTTCATATGGCGAGCATAGTTTTCGCCTTCAACATACTCATTAAGCGGATCGGTAAGATACTCACCCTCTTTTGATACGCCGCCACCAATGCATATTATATCGGGCTGGAAGGTATCAAGCGCATTGGCAATACCAACAGCAACATAACGAATGTATTCGTCCACTACCATGCTGCCTACACGGTCACCAAGTCGTTTTGCCTTAAAGGCGGTAACACCGTTTGCGTTTTCAATATCACCGTTACAAATTTCCCACATTCTTGAATTGCGATAGCGCATCATAGCCTGTTTAGTCTGACGGACAAGCGCCGTAGCAGATGCATATGTTTCCCAACAGCCAAAGCGACCGCAAGTACATGGTGGACCACTCATTTGTATAACAGTATGACCAAGCTCACCGCCAGCACCATTAGAGCCGGAATATATTTTTCCATCTATAATAATACCACTGCCAACTCCAGTACCTAAAGTAATAGCAATAAAGTTTTTAGTGCCTTTTCCTGCGCCTGCAATATATTCGCCATAAGCCGCAGCATTGGCATCGTTTTCTACATAAAATTTTTTGCCCGTTTTTTCATAAAGCATCTGACCTAGCGGTAAATCGTAAAACTCAAGATTATTAGAGTATGGTACTGCACCTGTTGCGTGATCAATAGAGCCCGGACAGCCTATACCGTATCCGTCAATATCGTCGGGTGTAAGCCCTGCATTTTCAATTGCCTCAAATGTTACTGCCGCTAAATCATCAACTATTTCCTCGGAAGGACGCGGTAAATTGGTTTTTCTTTTTGCAATTGCTACTATTTTATACTGTTCATCAACAACACCTGCAACAATATTGGTGCCGCCTAAATCTATACCTAATTTATACATAATTTTCTCCTATTAAAATGGTTTTACTGTTGTTTCTTTTGGTTTAGCAAAATCGTCATTCATACCAAGCCTACTAAGCAGATCTTCTGCTGCGTTGTAGCCAAGCTTTTTTTGACGACTGTTCATAGCTGCAACCTCAATTATTACCGCCAAATTTCTACCTGGCTTTACCGGTATTGTAAGTGACGGAATATCAAGTCCTAATATCTCGGTAGTTTGACTTTCAAGCCCCATACGATCGTAAGCCTTGTTAACATCCCACGGCTCCATATTTATAACAAGGTCGATTTTCTCGGTTAGTTTTACCGCACCAACACCGAAAATACGGCTTGCGTTAATAATTCCTATGCCTCGAAGCTCAATAAAATGACGAATATTATCGGGCGCTGTGCCTACAAGCGATTTGTTTGAAACACGGCGAATTTCTACCGCATCATCAGCAATAAGACGGTGACCGCGTTTTACAAGCTCAATAGCTGTTTCACTTTTACCTACACCGCTTTCACCAAGCAATAATATACCTTCACCGTAAACCTCTACCAAAACACCGTGACGCGTAATTCTGGGCGCCAAATGCAAATTTAAAAACGCAATAAGCGCGGCCTCAAAGTCAGAGGTTGAGTCCTTTGTTACCATAAGGGGAACGTCGTGTTTTTTTGCCATTTGGGCATATACATCGTCATCGGCAAGATTTCTTGCAATAATTACAGCTGCAGGTTTTTTTGCAAAAAATTCATCTACACGTTGTTCTAATTTTTCTTTGGTAAATCGGTGCAAAAAACCTATCTCGTTCATACCCAAAATTTGTATTCTTTTATCATCAAAAAACTCATAATAGCCTGCAAGATGAAGTCCTGGTCTGTTGGTTTCGGCCGAAGATATTAAAATATTATCGGCATCCTGCGGCATATTAAGAATCTCTAAAGCAAATTCTTTTACAATTCTTGATAAAGCAATAGTAAAATCTGTTTTCATAGCCGTCCTCCCATATTTATTTGTTGGTAAAATATTCACTTAGCTTTTCGCCAATTTCTACTCGAACACGTGACAGTGAACGATGATCGTCGTTATATTCACGCACACTTGTTGTAACCTTTTTAATTTGGCTTTTAACATATTCTTTACCGAATGTTTTTTCGGCAAGCTCAAGCATATAATAATCCTCTATGGCCGAACGTAACTGTTCTAAGCGTATAGAACCCACCGCGCCGTCAATACCTACGCGGTCCCCGGTATAAAACAGTGTACCGTCGCCAAAGCAATAATGAGAAAGATATGGAACCGAGGTTGTAACATCCCAAGGATTACCCTCTGCCCAGTGGGTTGTGTTCCAATACAAAAATCCCTTTACACCATAAAGATACTGCTGCCATAACAATACCCTATGATAAAAGCCCTCCATATCAATAAATAGGTTAGCATATGGTAGCGGTGGTTCCCAGCAGCAGTACCACCATGTTCGCTCACCTTTTTTAGAACGCTCCTGCATATAGTATTTTAGCCAATCATCCTTAAAAAGATTTATTTTAGGGCACCATACCACGTTATATTTTTCAAGCAGATCAACCGCTCTAACACCATTTCCATCCTTGGGGTCAACACAGTGTGGCACCACCATCTGATAGCCTGGAAACAACCTTTCTAAACGGTTGTGCACCTTTTGTACTCGCTCATAATCTGCCATACAGCTTGGTACGTCAACAACATAAAATATTGCCTTTTTAAACCACACCGGATTAGAGTGTAATTTTTTATAATATTGATGCAACTTTTCATCGGTGACATCAAGATAAGGCACGTGAAAGGTTGTAACACGAGGATCGTTCATATATTCATCTGCTCTGGGATCTAATATATCGTATGGTAAAAATCTACCGCATATATGATACCGATTAAGCAACATATCATAGTAGTTTTTATAAAGCTTTTCCTTGTCTTGTGTTTTATGATGTGTAAAAAGCAGTTCCTTATTAATACCAAAGTCGGTGTCCATATACTTTTCAGGATTTATAGCAAAATTCCATATATGAAGCCACAGTGAATATTCGCCATAAACCTCACCATCTTCATAAAGCACAACCTTTAATTCATAAACACCCGGTTTTGTGTTCATAGTTGTTGATACATTTATACGATAAGTAACGTTTTTCCACTCTTGTAAATCAAAGCAACCGTTATCGGCTACCACAGGATCAGGCCACAATGCGCCCTCACAGCTTACATAATGCTCGCGAAGCAGCTCTATATTTATGTCGGCGCCTGTATTATCAATAACCTTAATTTGTAGGTTGTTGCGGTCACCTTGTTTTGATAGCACCGAAAATTGACATCCCTCGGTTGCGTTTTGAGCTACATAAACAGTAAAACTTTCCATTCTGTAAAACAGTTGATTTGTTTTAGGTAACACCTTTTTTTCGGGTGCGGTAAACATTATATGTAAATTTTTTTCCATAAAAATAACCTTCTTATAACCAAAAATTTATACATATTTATTTTAACATATAAAATATTAAAAAACAATATATTTTACGAAATATAAAACTCCGCTTTTTTTAAAAAGCGGAGTTTTACTTTTAATTGCTATAAAATTCACTTAATTTGTGGCCAATTTCCATACGTACCTTGGCAAGCAAACGATGATCATCACAATATTCGCGAACGTTTTTGGTAATTCTGCCTATTTGCTCTTCCACATACTCTTTACCAAAAGCTTTTTCAGCCATTTCAAACATATGATAATCCTCAATAGCTGAACGCATAAGTTCTAAACGTAGTGAACCTACAGGCCCATCAATACCAATACGATCACCGTTATATAGTAATGAGCCGTCGCCAAAGCAATAATATGACAATTCTGGAACAGTACTTGTAACGTCCCACGGACTTCCGCACTTCCAGTGTGTTGTTTGCCAATAGAGGAATCCTTTTATTCCGTAAATATATTGTTGCCAGAAAAGTGCTCTATGATAAAAGCCTTCCATATCTATAAACAAGTTAGCGTATGGTAGCGGTGGCTCCCAACAGCAGTACCACCAAGTACGGTCGCCCAATTCACGTCTATTTGCCATATAGTCTTTAAGCCATTCTTCTCTAAACAGGCTGCTTTTTGGACACCATACGATATTATAATTTTCCATCAACTCTACCGCACGTTTGCCCTCGCCATCACGCGGATCCATATAATACGGAACTACAAGCTTATATTCAGGGTAAAAGCTCTCGAGTTTTTCACATACTGCTTTTATGCGCTCGTAATCTGCCAAGCATTGAGGTTCATCAACAACATAAAACATTGCTTTTTCAAGCCATTTAGGATTGGTCTTTAATTTGTTATAGTAATCAACCATTTTTTGTTCTGATGTATCATACGAGGTTTGATAATCTGAAACTATATAAGGTACGTGAAAGGTTGTAACACGCGGATCGTTCATATATTCATCGGCTCTGGGGTCAAGTATATCGTAGGGTAAAAAACGACCGCATATATGATAGCGATTGAGTAACATATCATAGTATTTTTTAAACACCGCATCACGATCTTCGGTTTTATGCTGTTTAAACAACCAACGAGTATCAATACCAAGGCTAGTATCCATATGCTTTTCAGGGTTTATAGCAAAGTTCCATACCTTTACCCAAAGATTATATTCCTCATAAAGCTCGCCATTTTCGTAAAGGTTAACCTTAAAATCATAGTTTCCGGGTGCGGTTTCAAGTGTGGTTGAAACATTGATAAGATATGTAACATTTTTAAATTCTTCTAAATCAAAGCAACCGTCATCTTTAAATACAGGGTCAGGATATAAAGCGCCTTCGCAGCTAACATACTCCTCACGAAGCAATTCAATTTCAACGCCCTTATTTAAATCGCCAACAACTTCGATTTTTAAGTTTTTACGTTGACCTTCTTTTGACAGCACTGAAAAATGGCATCCATCGGTAGCATTTTGTGCAACACAAACTACATAACTATTAAGCGTGCCACCCGGATAATAAGCCTTTGGTAAAACCTTTTTATCCATTGAATTAAACGTTACATGTAAATTTTTCTCCATTACAGTTTAACCCCTCTCGTTTACATATTATGCCATTATTTTACCATACCCAAAAACAAAGTCAATAAAGCCTTTTTAATATTTTTTAGCGTTTTTTTGCTATTTATCATTATTAAGTGAGTACACATCAGCGACCTCACTTATGGTGATATATGCGTGCGGATCTATTTCGTGTATTATGTTCTTCATTTTTGCTACTTGGAATCGGTTAACAATAAAATATATCATAGCCTTTTTTCTGTTTGAATAGCCGCCGCGAGCAGACAGCTTTGTAATACCGCTTTCAAAATGATATGACAGCGCGTCACAAATTTCGGTAGGATGCTCGGTAATTATAATTGCCGATTTTGCGCGGTCAAAACCGTCTACAATAAAGTCTATGGTTTTAAGGCCTGCATAGTATGTAACTATAGAGTAAAGAGGCAATATCCAGCTTTTTAAACACAAACCACAAATTATATATAGTAACATATTATAAAGCATTACAAATGTTCCAACGCTAATTCCGATTTTCTTTGCAAAAATAACTGCCATAACCTCAACGCCGTCCATAGCACCGCCGTAACGAATTGCAAGACCGCTTCCTATGCCCGAAACTATACCGCCGAACACAGCGCATAGCAATAAATCTTGCTCTGCTATAGGAGATGCCACACTGACATCAACCGGCAAAATATCATTGATAAGCCACGCCACCAGCGAATATATAATTACTGTGTAAATCGCGTATACCGTAAACAACTTTCCTTGTTTTTTAGTGCCGTATATAAAAAGCGGAACATTAAGCAAAACCAGAAAAATCGACATAGTAAGTCCCGTTTGCTGCGATAAAAGTATTGACGTACCCGAAATGCCGCTGTCATATAAATTAACGGGTGAAATAAACACCGTTACACCTATTGCGTTTATAATACCCGCTACAGTAAGCATTAAAATGTTTTTGAGTTTTAATTGTTTTAAAAAATTCATTTCTATATCCCTTTTTGTTTTTTATTATTATAACATAATATTAGCTACAGTTCAAATATATAATAAAAAATTTACACACTATGACAATTATTATAAAAACAGCACCCAATATTATTAGGTGCTGTAATTTTTTATTTAACTATTTTAACAATTGCTCCATTGCCTATACCTGCGGCGTTAGCATCATCGGTGTCGATATGCATTTCAAGACGAAAATCCTTATGGACACGCACCTGAACATCATAAAATTTTGTACGACGTGCGCCACTAACCTCTACATCAACATATTGACCGTCGCAAAGGCCAAATGCTGCGCCTTCATCGGTGCTCATATGTATATGACGGTTAGCAATTATGCAACCCTCTTTAAGAGTTACTACACCCTTAGGTCCTATAATTGTAACGGGAGCCGAGCCCGCAATATCGCCCGATTCGCGCACAGGTGGTTTAACCTTTAGAGTAAATGAATCGGTACGAGAAATTTCTACCTGTGAAGACTTGCGAACAGGGCCTAATACACGTACATTTTCAATAGGTCGAAGCGAAGGACCTACGATTGTCAAAGTTTCTTTACAAGCAAACTGACCCGGCTGTGACAAATCTTTTATAGGGGTGAGCTCATAACCCTTGCCAAAGAGTGTTTCTAAATCTTCGGTTGATAAGTGAATATGGCGGTTTGATACGCCAACCGGAACAGTATCATTATTATTGCTTGCGGTATCAGCGCCAAGACCTGCCATAACTCTGCCGACTATTTCGGCTACTAATTTATCATCATAAGCCATTGTTACAACTCCTTAAATTATACGGAAGCTTTCAGCCATTACGCAACGACGTTGACGTGTAAAGCTACGAGCCGATGTAATACCCTCACCTGTAGGACCTGCAATTGTAAAGGTTGCGTGACCTTCGCCACCAAAGCCGATACCAGCATAGGAAGGAGCGTTTTTAACAAAGATCGTAGTTTCAACCTCACGCGCAAAGCGAGAAAGGTTGTCAACATTTTTAGAATGCATATGTGCTGTATGGCGGTTGCCGTGTTCAGCCTTTACTGCTAGTTCTATAGCCTCGTCAATATTGTCAACGCGAACTATTGGAAGAATAGGCATCATAAGTTCTTCTTGAACAAATGGATGGTTAAAGTCGGTCTCACATATAATGCAACGAATATCATCGCTTACGGTAATACCGAGTTTTGCGAGAATAACCTTTGCATCGCGACCAACACAATCACGATTTACTATCTTGCGAACATTACCCTTTTTATCAGTTTTGTCCACCAAAACTATATCAGCAAGCTTTGCGGCTTGTACTGAGTCTATCATATAAGCGCCGTTTTTAAGCATTACAGAAATGAGTTCATCAGCAATATTTCTAAATGCGAATACCTCTTTTTCAGCAATACAAGGAAGGTTGTTGTCAAATGTGCAACCATCAATAATGTCCTTACCTGCCTTACTTATATCAGCGGTATCGTCAACTATAACGGGTGGGTTACCGGCACCGGCACCAATTGCTTTTTTACCCGAAGAAAGCACAGCCTTTACTACTCCTGGACCTCCTGTGCAAACAAGAAGACGGATAAGTGGGTGCGACTGCATAATCGCCGCTGATTCGAGTGTAGGCTTTTTCATAGAGCAAACCAGAATTTCGGGGCCGCCCATAGCTTTACTTGCGCGGTTTACAAGGTCAACTGCATAGTTAGAAGTTGCAATAGCGTTGGGATGTGGGTTAAACACAACGCCGTTACCAGCGGCTATCATACCAATACTGTTACAAATTACCGTTTCACTTGGATTGGTACTTGGAGTAATAGCGCCAACAACACCAAATGGCGCCATTTCAACAAGTGTAAGTCCAAAGTCACCTGTTTTAGCGACGGATACAATATCCTCTGTACCGGGGGGTTTATCAGCACCAAGCATATGCTTTGCGGTTTTGTGGTCTACCCTACCCATACCTGTTTCTTTAACGCCAATTTCAGCCATAATGTGCGCTTCAGCGCGTGTAAGACGGCGAATTTCGGTAATAAGCTTTTCGCGCTTTTCTACCGACATAGCGCGTACCGCCTTATAAGCTGCCTGCGCTGCAGCGATAGCATCGTTCATATCATCGAACACACCTGCAAATTTTTTACCAGCATACTGTGTGCTGTCAAAACTGGCAGTAGGTGCCTCTGCTACTTTATTTAATACCTGACTTACAACCTCACGAATTTCAGCTTCGGTAAGATTTCTTGCCATATATAATCACTCCTTGAGATACTTTTAGTATATTAAATCAACATTTTTGCTTTTTAAGTATTCCTGCCAATTTGCACTGGGTTCCAAGTCGGTTGCTATAATGTCAACATCGGTGACATCACTTACCTTAATAAGTGAAATTTTGTCGAACTTGCTTGAGTCTACAACCAAAATTTTTGTTTCAGCAGAGTCAAAAATTGCCTGCTTCATTTCAGAATCCTTTTCATTAGAATCGGTAATTCCTCTTGCAATATCAATACCCTTAGATGAGCAAATTGCATAGTCAACATGAAAAGCTCGTATTGTTTTTTCGGCCGATGGCCCTACAAGTGACAACGAACCGCGTTTTAGCTTGCCGCCTGTTGAAAAAACATTCCAATCATCTTTGTCAGAAAGCTCTATAAGCGCTTCGACAGAATTAGTAATAAGGGTAATATTTTTAAGATTTTTAATATAATTAAGCACCATTAAAGCAGTAGAGCTTGCATCTATCATAATGCAGTCGCCGTCATGGAACAGCTGACTAACCTTTTCTGCAATTTTTTGTTTAGCCTCAACATTTGCCTTTTTTCTAACACTGTGTGGTAGGTCGGTACTAAAATTTTGCACAAGCACCGCACCGCCATAGCTCTTTTTTACAAGACCTTCTTTATCTAATTTTTCGAGGTCGCGGCGAATGGTCTCTTCGGTAACATCAAATTCCTGACTTAGTTCCGAAACAATAACCTTGCCGTCTAAATAAAGCTTGGAAAGAATTGCATTACGTCGTTCTATTGCGAGCATTTAAACAGTTCTCTCTTTCTAAAGTTTTTGTTAAATAATACTGCTCCACATTTTTTCATCAGGATGTGGAATTACAGCTGAATCAAGGAACATTCCTTGCTCACCAGCACCATGCTTTGCGCGTTCAATCGCGGCATCAACTGCGGCAATTTCACCCGTAAGCAGTAAATAGGATTTACCGCACATACCGCGCGAAAGTCTAAGCTCAATAAGCTCTACAAGCGAAGTTTTTGCTGCTATATCAGCTGCTACTATTGCAGCGCAGGATGAAAAGGTTTCAAGCACACCAAGCGCATTTGGACTACCTATGTCGGTTGTGCCGTAAAGTGCTGTAAATATGCTTTCGTGCGGATTGCCAAGTACAAATTTATCTATTAACATATCGGGCATTTTTGCAGCCGCTGCATCCACTGACGCGCGAACAGCACTAAGTTCACCAGATATTAATACCATATATTTACCTGGACACACGGTTGTTGCCTCTATAATTTCAACCTCGGCGGTTTTTACCATTATATCGGCCGCACGCATGCCCGAAGATACAGTTTTATATTCTACCATTGCAAGTGCTTTTTTCATTATTTACACCTTTATTGTTTTTCAATTATTATTGCAGTCTTTCCTACTGCGGTAACTTTACCATTTACAGGTGAGTGAAGCGCAACGCTAAGTCCATCACCGGCGTTTGCAATCAATTGCTTTTCGCGAACTTCATCGCCTTTTTTAACCACGGGAACGCTCGGGCTTCCTACGTGTTGACTAAGAAGCACCGTTACCTTTTTAAAGTTTGGAACCGCCTCAATTATGGGCGCCGCTTTGTTGTATTTTTTAAGGCCTATTCGGCTTGTAAGACGTGACATAGGCACCTGACGAAGTGCACGGTTTTCATTAACTTTTAACTCGTTTATTATGGGCTGTGGTTTTACCCCTGCTTTACGAAGCTCAAATTTACAAGCCGCAAGCAACATACGGGGTGATAAATTTTGTACACAAGAGTATTGCTCACAAAGTCCACAACCAGAGCAATACATAGCATTAAAGTAAGGTGTTGCATCGTTTGTAATACCGTTTGATGCTACACGCATAAACTCGGATGGGTTTATAGGATGACCTAAAAGATTACGCGAACAAAGACTTGTGCAATAACTACACTGACAGCAAGCCGCCATGGCGCGTTTCATATCTATAAAGGTCTTTGACTGTCGTCTTCTGATAAGCGAGTGGTCACTTGGTAACACAAGTACTGCATTAGTCGTTTTAGTAACTATATTAGCCCTGCTACCTAATGTACCCATCATTGGACCACCTATAATAAAGGCAGGATCAGGGGTAGTTATATTACCTGCTAATTTAATAATCTCGCCTACGGTCACACCAATAGGTACTCGCACAGTAACAGGATTTTCAACCTCACCTGCTATGGTTACATACTTACGTGTTACAGGGCGTCCGTTCATTGCACGGTAAAGATTATAAACCGTTTCAACGTTAAGTACCATAACGCCAACCGACAACGGTATGTCACCTGGGGGTACAATCCTGCCTGTTACCTCATAGGTAAGAATAACCTCATCACCTGCGGGGTACACATCGTCAAGACGACATATTTCTATATTAGGAAAAAACTCTATAAAGGGTGCTATTGCCTCAGCTGTCTGTTGATAAGACTTCTTTATTGCAACGCATATCCTTTTAGCGTTTACAGTTTTCGAGATTAAATCAAGGGCTTCAAAAATTTCCTGAGGGTGAGTTTCAAGCACCTGTCGGTGCAATTTGAGTAATGGCTCACACTCAGCACAGTTCAAGATTACGGTATCAGCCTTTTCACTCAGCTTTGCATAGGTTGGAAAGCCGGCGCCGCCAGCGCCCACGATACCATTTTCTTTCAAGATGCCCTGAAGGTCTGTAAGTTTCATTTATTATAACTCCGGAAGTCGGAGGCCAAGCGGT
>JAZNSJ010000094.1:0-5581 GCA_045591155.1 Acutalibacteraceae bacterium
ACAACTCCTTGGCTCACAGAACGACATGGCTACGATCCGACTTAAGCGGGTCTTTTTTGGGCAAGTTGCACAAAACGACACATCTTTATATGTTTGACATAGTTAAAAAAATGAGGTATACTATCATCCGTTGGCGCAAAAATGCCATATACTAAAAATGTTGAATATTATAAAAAAGGAGTCGTTAGATGCTTAGATTGAAAGAAAGCGGTCACTTTAAGTTTGCAAAACTTATGCAAATGCGTACACCGCTGATGGCAATGCTTTTAATTGCCGCTATCTGTGCAGCAAGCTTGCTTTTTGGTACTGTAAATACATTTACCGTAACTGACGGTGAAAAAACACATAAGGTTCATACACTTTCAACCGATGTTAGCGATGCTATTACCGTTGCTGGTTTTAGTTCTGATAAGTATAGGGTTTTAAGTGTAAATGCAGCAAACAATATAACAAACATTGCTTTAGCGTATACATTCCCTGTGTATATTACTGTGGGTGATAAAACTATTGAGGTTAAAGCAATAGAATCTACAGTAGATGAGATACTCAAAAATGCAGGCTATTCGGTTGACCAGTATGATATGGTTGAACCTTCTTTGGATACGGTTATAAGTGATACCGCATATATTGATTATACAAATATAGACTATGTTGCAGGCAGTTATACCGAGACTATTCCTTGCACGGTAAAAACGGTGTATTCTTCTAAATTAAACGAGGGTACTACTACACTTACTGAGGGTAAGGATGGTTCACAGCAGGTTAACTACACCGCAAAAATTGTAAATGGTGTTACAGTTGAAACGGTTGTTAACAGCACGGTTACCTTAAGCGCTGCTGTAAACGGCACAAAAACAATTGGTACAAAAAAGGCTGCTGTTACAACAAGCGAAAATGTAAAAAGCATTTCTACACTTGATGAACCATTTACTATTGAGCTTGATGCAAACGGTAATCCAGTTAATTTTAAAAAGCATATTACAGTACAGGCAACAGCATATACCTATACAGGTAACAAGTGTTCAACTGGCGTAGCGCCCCAGCCGGGTTACATTGCGGTTAATCCAAATGTAATTCCTTACGGTACAAAAATGTATATCAAGTCAAGTGACGGCAATTATATTTACGGCTACGCCGTAGCGGCCGACACAGGCGGATTTATAAAATCGCGTCCTAATAATGTTGACCTGTTTATGTCAAGTAAAGCAGCTTGTAGTGCATTTGGTAGACGTAATGTTGAAATTTATATTTTAGAGTAATGAAAAACACGGCGAAATTAAACTTTCGCCGTGTTTTTTTATATGTATTTCTCATTATTATACTTTAGTTGGTAATCCGTCACGATATATGTGCGAATCGTTTGAAAGGGTAAGAATTTTTGGCAATACATAACCATCGGTTTCGGGGAATTCAATAACTGTGACACCGGTATGTGTTATATCAAAACGGGTAGAAAAGGTAGGGTAGGGAATAAGCGACAGTATGCTTAAAAACAAAAGTCCAAAGCCTTGATGCGCAAAAAGCGCTACACGTTTGTTGTTTTGGTAACTTGATTTATACATACCTTTTTGTTCGTCATATGTAAACCCAAGCTCTGACAAAAAGGAAAAGACCTTCTTTTTTGTGTTTTCTATACCCTCTTTAAAGTTTTTGTCAGCAAAATCGGGGTGCTCATACCAATGTGCGCCTAAATCAATAATTTCTTTAGATGCAAATTTTTCAATATATTCTGGCTGGGCAAAAATCCAACGATTTTCGCCATTACCGTTATCTAACCAAAAGTATTTTGCTGCATTTTGCTCATGGCACCACTCAAGCGGTATTGCCTCTTTATGTAAAATTTCACAGGTGGGCTTTGCTGTAAGTAGTGCTCTGGTAGAGTCGGACGAATATATTTTGTCAAAGTTATATTGTGACAATCGTTTTGCCAAGGCTTTTGCCTGACGTTTGCCTAATGGAGTCAGACTATCGGGGTTGTAAATAGGGTCGCCATGTCTGATGTAATAAAACAGCATAAGCTTTCTCCTTTAAATTTTTGCTACACCGCTTTTTATAGCAGCATCTGCCACGGCTGCAGCTACAGCGGTGGCAATTCTTTTGTCAAAGGCTTTGGGCAGTATGTATTCGGCGCAAAGCTCGTTTTCATTTACCAAGGATGCTATTGCGTGGCTTGCAGCGGTTAACATTTGTTTGTTTATGTCGCTTGCCCTTACATCTAATGCACCACGAAATATACCGGGGAATGCCAGAACATTATTTATCTGATTTGCAAAATCAGACCTACCTGTGCCAACTACAGCGGCGCCGCCTGCAAGAGCTTTATCAGGCATAATCTCGGGCACGGGGTTTGCCATTGGGAATACAATAGCGCCACTATTCATACTAGCAATCATTTCACAAGTTACTATGTTTGGCGCGGATACACCGATAAACACATCGGCGCCCTTTAAAACGTCCGCAAGACTGCCATGCTTATTGTTGGGATTGGTTTTTTGAGCAAGGGCTTGGTGTGCATCGCTTAAATTGGACATACCTTTATGTATGGCGCCTGCTTTGTCACACATAATAAGATTTTTAAGTCCCATATCAAGTAGATGCTCGCCAATTGCTGTGCCTGCGGCACCTGCGCCGTTTATAACACATTTTATATCGGTAATATTTTTACCCACAACCTTTAAAGCATTAATAAGCGCAGCGGCGACTACCACAGCCGTGCCGTGCTGGTCATCGTGAAAAACAGGTATATCACAAATTTCTTTTAATCGCCGTTCAATTTCAAAGCAACGGGGCGCGGCAATATCTTCAAGGTTGATACCGCCAAACGAGCCCGATAAAAGATAAATTGTGCGTACAATTTCATCAACGTTCTGTGATTTTATACAAAGCGGAAAGGCGTCAACGTTTGCAAATTCCTTAAACAGTACACATTTACCTTCCATAACAGGCATACCTGCTTCGGCACCAATGTCGCCAAGACCTAAAACGGCAGAGCCGTCAGTTATAACCGCTACCAAATTGCTGCGCCGTGTTAGTTCATACGATTTGCTTATATCCTTTTGAATTGCAAGGCAAGGCTCAGCAACACCTGGGGTATATGCCAGTGACAAAGCTTTGCTGTCGGTTACAGGCGTGCGAGAGACAACCTCGATTTTACCCTGCCATTCGTAATGCTTTTTTAGTGATTCTTGTTTTATATCCATAATTTACTCCGCATAAATTATTTTTGTTTTCTACTTATTATCCACATAAATGGTATTGCCAAAAGCGGAAATACGGCACATGACAAAACACCTATTTTCATACTTAATTGCTCTACGGTAATCGAAAGACTATACGAAAGGTCGCTAACCGCAACACTTGCCATTGCCTTGTCGGTAATAAGTCCTAGCAGTTGTGGACCTATTGCCGCACCCAAGTCACCGCCTACGGCCATCATAGCAAATATAAACACTCCGCCAGAACTAAATTTTTCAGACGAAACGAGTATACTGCCCGGCCACAACATTGATACGCAAAATCCTGTAAACGCACAGGCACAAAGGCCTATTATTGCATTGTTGGTGACGGCTGCTATTATGTAACATACAAATGCGCCTACAGAGCCTAATATTAGCACTTTGCTAATATTTTTACCCCTAGTGGCATAAAGTGTGCGTCCTAGGCCTAAACACACGGCAAATAACGCAAGCCCCAGTATATCTCCCCACATTTTTGGTATTCCTAGTGACTGTTCTAGATAGGCCGAACACCATTGTGTCATTACAAGTTCTGTAGCACCGCCAAAGAATATTGCCACAACGCAAAGCCAAAGTGTTTTATTCTTTAAAAATATTAAAGCACCCGACACCTTTTCGAGCGTATCAATTTTTGGCATAGCAGTAAGGCAATATAAAATAATTGATGTTAAAGGTATTAAAATGAATAATAGCGCCAAATACTGCCAATTACCACTGCCAAAGCACAACAAAAACAATGTGCCTACAACAATAACGCCAACTACACCCCATGCGTAAGTAGAGTGAAGTTTACTTATTTCTTTATCGGGATTATCAGAAGGTATAGACAATATTACGGAATTTGCCAAAACCTCATTAAATCCACACGATGCCGAAAAAATTACAGTACCTAAAACCAAACCTATGTATACCTGATTTGGAAAAGCAAATGGAAAAAGTGCGTATATTAAAAGTCCAATTGTTACCAAAATCGGTATAATTCTTACAGTCTTTTCTATATTAAATTTATGTGGAAAAAACGTGAGTAATAAATCAACGCCAAGCTGTGTTACATAATTTATTAAAACCAGTAACCCTAGCTTTGTGTATGAAATATTGTAAAGAGTACGAAACGTTATAAACAATAACGGTGAAAGGCACGCAACCACCGACATTGAAATATTGGCGGTGTACGCAGCCCATTTAAGATATTTGTACTTTATTTTCATTATTATATCCCTAAAAGTTTTTGCGCATTTTTGTGAGTGATTTTATCCATATCATTCTGTGATAGCTCTAAACTGTTAAGTAACCGCATTTCCATATCGGGTGTATGCCAAGGGGTGTCGGTGCCAAAAAGCATTTTATTTGGTGTGTGAAGTTCCATAATTTTTTGCGCATAATATTTTGGCATCATAGAATATCCAAACGATACATCAAAATAAATGTTTTTTCCGCAAAGATATTTAATTACATCTTCGTTGCAGTTAATTCCGCCCCAATGCGCCGCAATAACAGGTGTTTCAAACCATTCGAGCGCACGCGACATTTTTGGGGGTGTGGCACCATAGGGTGGGGCAAAGCCGTAATCAAACCCTGCGTGAAAAACGGTAATAAGCCCTAATTCTGAAATTTTTTTATAAAGAGGTTTAAGCCGCTCGTCGTCAACGTTAAAGCCCTGATAATCGGGATGTAGCTTTACACCCTTAAGCCCCATTTCTTTTATTCTTTCAAGTTCGCCAAAAGCATCATCACTAAATGGAAAAACGCTACCAAATGCAAAAATTTGATTGCCGTCATTAATAGCTGCGGCAAAATTGTTAACGTTTTGCTGTTGATGCGCATTAGTGGCAATGCTAAGCACCACCGATACGTCCACTCCGCTTTTTTGCATAGAACCTTTAAGCCCAGCCACTGTGCCGTCGGTATGGGGCAATAATCCACCCGATACAAAGCTTAATTTATCTATTGCGGACTTAGCAATTTTTTCGGGAAAAGCGTGTGTATGAAAATCTATAAGCATTTTAAAACCTTCTTTTTTTGATACTAATAATAGTATCGCCCATACAATATATAAAATTCGGCGCGGCAGAAAAACTGCCCGCCGAATTTCAGTGCGCTTAAAATTAGTGTGACTTGCGCCATTCGTCAGCCTTTTCTGCTGACATTCTTTTAATGCTTTCTGTAGGATAAATTGAATCCTCGCCGCCATTTACATAAAGAAAATATTTGCCGCCCTCGGTTACATAAAGGCTTTCTTCATAACCTTTGGTATCGCCAAATTCGCCGTATGTATGTTTTTTAACAAGCGCTGCGGTTTCGGTATCGTATTCTACCTTGCAAATAACTTTTTTCATAATTTTACT
>JAZNSJ010000095.1:0-2990 GCA_045591155.1 Acutalibacteraceae bacterium
CGGCGGTTATACCGCAGTATGCACAATGCCAAACCTTAACCCCGTACCCGACAGCGTAGAGCATTTAGATGAACAGTTAAAAATTATTGAAAGTGATGCAGTTATAAACGTGTATCCTTACGCTTCAATAACGGTAGGGCAAAACGGACAGAAACTTTCTGATATGAAAGGTGTGGCAAATAATTGTATTGCCTTTTCAGATGACGGTCGCGGTGTGCAAAGTGCTGGGCTTATGCGCGAGGCTATGCTTAAAGCAAAGTCACTCGGCAAAATGATAGTAGCGCACTGTGAAGATAATTCGCTGCTACACGGCGGTTATATACACGATGGCGAATATGCAAAGAAAAATGGACACAAAGGTATTTGTAGTGAAAGTGAATGGGGGCCAATTAAGCGTGATTTACAGCTTGTGCGAGAAACGGGTTGCGCATATCACGTGTGTCACATTTCTTGTAAAGAGAGTGTCGAGCTTATAAGACAGGCAAAGGCAGAAGGTTTAAATGTTACCTGTGAAACTGCACCGCATTACCTTATATTAGACGACAGCAATTTGCAAGAAAACGGTTGCTTTAAAATGAATCCGCCACTTCGCACAAGCGAGGACAAACAGGCCCTTATTGAAGGTATAAAAGACGGCACTATTGATATGATTGCTACCGACCACGCGCCTCACAGCGCAGAAGAAAAGGGTAAGGGGTTAGAAAAAAGCGCCTTTGGTATTGTGGGAATTGAGACGGCTTTTCAGTTAATGTATACCTATTTTGTAAAAACTGAAATTATAAGCCTTGAAAAGCTTATAGAGCTAATGGCGATTAATCCGCGCAAGCGTTTTAACATACCGCTTAAAAATACCGACTATACGATATGGCGGCTTGATGAAAAAATTAAGGTTAATCCTAATGATTTTATATCTAAGGGAAAGGCAATGCCTTTTGATAACTATGAGCTTTACGGCAAATGCTATTTAACAGTATGTGGTGGAAAAATAGCATACAAAAATATATAAACATATATTCTGGAGGAAAATAAAATGGCAAAAAGAACCGACATAAAAAAGGTATTAATTATTGGCTCTGGTCCTATTGTTATAGGTCAGGCGGCAGAGTTTGACTACGCAGGTACACAAGCGTGTCTGGCACTTAAGGAAGAAGGATACGAGGTTATACTTTGTAACTCTAACCCAGCTACAATTATGACTGATACCTCTATTGCAGATAAGGTATATATGGAGCCGCTTACCCTTGAATATATGGCAAAAATATTACGTTATGAACGCCCAGATGCAATAGTACCGGGTATTGGCGGTCAAACAGGACTTAACCTTGCAATGCAGCTTGAAGAAAAGGGTATTCTTAAAGAATGTGGCGTAGAATTACTTGGTACTTCAAGCGAGAGTATTGAACGCGCCGAGGACCGTGAATTGTTTAAAGAAATGTGTGAGTCAATAGGCGAGCCCGTAATTCCATCTGAAATTACCTATAATATTGAAGAAGCAAAAGAGGCCGCTAAAAAAATAGGTTATCCTGTAGTTTTACGTCCTGCATTTACCTTGGGTGGTACAGGCGGCGGCTTTGCATATAATGAGGACGAGCTTGTAGAAGTTGGTCTTAATGCATTTAAGCTGTCACCGGTACATCAGGTGCTTATAGAAAAGAGCGTTAAGGGATATAAAGAGATTGAATTTGAGGTTATGCGTGACTCAAACGACCACGCAATTACCATTTGCGGTATGGAAAACATTGACCCTGTTGGTGTGCATACAGGTGACTCGGCGGTTGTAGCGCCTATACTTTCGCTTAACGACCACGACCTTAAAATGCTTAACGACAGCGCAATCAAAATTATACGCGAGCTTAAAATTGAGGGTGGCTGTAATGTTCAATTTGCGCTTAATCCTTACAGTAGTGAGTATTATCTTATAGAGGTTAACCCACGTGTATCACGTTCTTCGGCACTTGCATCTAAAGCAAGCGGTTACCCAATTGCGCGTGTTACTGCAAAAATAGCTCTTGGTATGGCGCTTGAAGAAATACCTGTTGCAGGTGGTACTGCAGCAATTGAGCCACGACTTGACTACATTGTTGCTAAATTTCCACGTTTTCCATTCGATAAATTTGCCGATGCGCCAAATACACTTGGCACTCAAATGAAGGCTACAGGCGAGGTAATGGGTATTGGCTCTACACTTGAAGAATGCTTACTTAAATCAGTTCGTTCACTTGAAACAGGTGTTTGTCATTTTTATATTGCAAAGTTTGATAATATGAGTGACGTTGAAATATTTGATTACCTTGGTACATTCCAGGATGATAATATTTATGCTGTTTTTGAACTTTTACGTCGTGGTGCTACAATAGAAAAACTACACGAGGCAACTAAAATTACTCCATTATTCCTTGAAGCATTCAAGCGTATTGTTGATATGGAAGCACTTGTTAAAAATAATATTGGCGATGTAGCAACACTAAAGAACGCTAAAATTATGGGCTTTGGCGATGAGTATATTTCAAAAATTTGGAATATGCCAGAAACCGACATTTACAAAATCCGTAAAGAAAATGGTATTACACCAATTTTTAAAATGGTTGACACACTGCACACAGGTAAGTATATTGCATATCTTTATTCATCATATACAGGCGAGAATGAATCGCGCCTTACCGACAAGCGTAAAATTGTAGTTTTAGGCGCAGGTCCTATCCGTATAGGTCAGGGTGTAGAATTTGACTACTCGACAGTTCACGCTGTGCAGACAATAAAGCGCAACGGCTATGAGGCAATTATTATAAACAATAACCCCGAAACAGTATCTACTGACTACACAACAGCAGACAAGTTTTATTTTGAACCGCTTACTCCCGAAGATGTTATGGCTATAATTGATTTTGAGCAGCCAGAGGGTGTTGTAGCATCACTTGGCGGTCAGACCGCAATTAATTTGGCGCAACCTCTTATGGACCGTGGTGTCAAAATTATTGGCACCGATTGTG
>JAZNSJ010000096.1:0-32789 GCA_045591155.1 Acutalibacteraceae bacterium
GATTACGATATGAAGGATTGGGTTTTGGGGCGTATACCCGCAGAGCAGCAAAACGATTTTAATACCGCGTGTGAAAATGCGGCAAAGGCTGTAGAAGAAATCATAGCGCGGGGAATTGATAGCGCTATGAACAAATACAGCAAATAATTTTTATATGAAATGTATATTAGATATTTTAAAAAACGAGCCTGACTACGCAAGACTTTTAAAGGATGCTCAAAGCGGTTATCTGCCAATAGCGGCAAGCGGATTATCAGATATACACAAATCGCTTATTTTATCGGCGCTTACCAGCCACGCGCAAAAAAAGCTTTTTGTTATAACTGCCGACGAGCCTACTGCAATATCAATGCAAGGCGATTTGACAGCCTTAGGTATTAACGCCTTGATTTTGCATAGCCGTGATTACAATCTTATGCGTATGACAGGCTACTCAAAAGAATACGAGCACAAGCGTATCGACACCCTATCAAGAGTTCTTGATGGGGATTTTGACGTGTGCTTAATTCCTGTTGAAGCGGCTGTTCAGTATACCGTACCGCCCGAAATTTTAAAGCAAAACATTATTAATATTTGTGTTGGTTATACGGAGGATATTGAGTTTTTATCCCAAAAACTTGTATCGGCAGGCTACACCCGCGCAGAACTTTGCGAGGGTGTAGGGCAGTTTGCGGTGCGCGGCGGAATAGTGGATGTTTTTGCCACAGGTAGTGACAATCCTGTGCGAATAGAATTTTGGGGTGACGAAGTAGATACAATCTCATATTTTGATGTTAATACCCAGCGTAGAACAGAAGCTATAAAAGAAACAAGGGTCTTTCCTGCAAATGAATTACCGTTTAACGCAAAGCAGCTTGCAGATAGTCTTAAAGATTATTGTGAAAAAAATAAAAAGCTTACCGACTTACAGCGTGATTTTATAAACTGTGATATTGAAAGGCTTAAAAATGGTTTATCGGTATCGGCAGATTTGTATATACCGTTTGTATATGAAAATGCAGGTACAATCTTTGATTATTTTGGGGACGGACTTATTGCGGTTTGTGAAACGGGTAATATACTAGAACGGTTAAAAAGTGTATATACCCTCGAAAAAGAGGATATAACAGCGCTACTTGAACGTGGAGAATTGTGTCCTAAATCGGCAAAATTAAGGTTAAACATCGCCGATCTTATGTCAAAACTTAAAAAAGCCCTTTTTCTTGAAAACTTTCCTCGCAGTTCATACGAACTGCCGCTAAAAGAATTATTCTCTTTTAATTTTAAACGTTCTACTGCTTGGAGCGGTGATATAAATACCCTGTGCGAAGATATTGCCTATACTACGCATATAAAGGGAACAGTGATTATACTTGCGGGAGAGCAAAAGGCAGCAAGGGTTTTGTCGGCCGAGCTTTGTGACCGCAATATAAACGCGGTTTATATTGAAAATTCCGACAAGCTAAAATCGGGTGGCGTATATGTGCTATCGGGTGGGCTATCAAGCGGGTTCGAGATACCTAGTGCCAAACTGTGTGTAATAACGCATCGGCACATCAGCGCCGAGAGTAAGCACGTTTACAGGCGTCATAAAGATAGCAAACAAATAAATTCGCTCGAAGAACTACATCGAGGTGATTATGTGGTTCACGCATCACACGGTATAGGTGTTTTTGACGGTATAAACCGCATTACCAATGGCGGTGTTACCAAGGATTATATAAAAATCAAGTATGCAGGAACCGATGTGCTGTATGTACCCGTAACACAGCTTGATTTGGTATCTAAATATATTGGCGCTGCCGAGGATAGCGGTATTAAACTTAATAAGCTTGGTGGTAGCGAGTGGCAACGCACACGGGCCCGTGTTAAAAAGGCTGTACGCGATATGGCAAAGCAATTAACCGCGCTTTATTCTAAACGTATGGCTACTAAGGGTTATGCGTTTAGCGAGGACACCGACCTGCAAAGCGGATTTGAAAGTCGATTTGAATATGAGGAAACCGACGACCAGCTTCGTTGCATTAACGAAATTAAACGTGATATGCAGCGTGACATACCTATGGACCGTCTGCTTTGCGGAGATGTTGGTTTTGGCAAAACCGAAGTGGCGCTTCGCGCTGCTTTTAAATGTGTAAGTGAGGGTAAACAATGCGCTTTACTTGTGCCTACTACAATACTTGCTATGCAGCACTATAATACTGTTATTAGGCGATTTGGTGAGCTGCCACTTACAGTAAAACTGCTTAACCGATTTGTGTCAAAACGCGAGCAAGAAAAAACTATAGCAGGGCTAAAATCGGGCAGAGTAGATATGGTTGTTGGTACACACCGACTAATTTCAAAGGATGTGTCGTTTAAGGATATAGGCCTTGTAATTATTGATGAGGAGCAGCGTTTTGGGGTAGCGCAAAAAGAAAGACTTAAAGAGCTATATCCGTTTGTAGATATACTTACTTTATCTGCAACCCCAATTCCGCGAACGTTAAATATGGCAATGTCGGGACTTCGGGATATGTCTACTATAGATGAGGCGCCCAGTGATCGACATCCGGTGCAAACCTATGTTTTAGAGCAAAATGATGGTGTGCTTATTGATGCTATAAACCGCGAGCTTCGTCGCGGCGGTCAGGTGTATTATTTACACAACCGCGTCGATACCATCACGCGTTGCGCGGCAAAGTTAAAAGAAAAAATACCTCACGCACGCATAGGTATTGCGCACGGAAAAATGAGCGAGGATGAGCTTGGCGATATATGGAAAAAGCTACTCGACCACGAAATTGATGTACTGGTTTGCACTACCATAATAGAAACAGGTGTAGATGTCCCCAATGCTAACACGCTGATTATTGAAGATGCCGACCGTATGGGACTTTCTCAGCTACATCAACTGCGAGGTAGGGTAGGTCGCTCTCCGCGTCGAGCGTATGCATATTTTTGCTTTAAAAGGAATCGCGAAATTAGTGAAACCGCATCAAAACGTCTTGAAGCAATACGCCAGTTCACCGAGTTTGGTTCTGGATTTAAAATTGCTATGCGTGACCTTGAAATACGGGGTGCGGGCAGTATTCTGGGCGGTGAGCAGCACGGTAATATGGAGGCGGTAGGCTATGATATGTACCTAAAACTGCTTGCTGATGCCGTAAACGAAGAAAAGGGTATCGAGTCACACGAGGATTTGGTTTGTACTGTAGATCTTAATATTTCGGCACATATTCCCGAAAATTATATAAAGTCTTTACCTGCTCGACTTGGTATTTACCGCCGCATTGCTGACATACGAGATGATGGCGATGTTACCGATGTCATTGACGAGCTTTGTGACCGTTTTGGTGAGCCGCCAAGCTCGGTGATGGGGCTTATAAATGTAGCGCTGCTTCGCAGTAAGGCAAGTAAAGCTGGCATTATAGATATTACAAGCACGCAAAACACTGCGGTGTTGCATACCGTAAAGATTGATATGTCTGTAGCGGCAAAACTTTCTGACGAATTCAAATCAAGCTTTAGTGTAGCGGCAATAGGCGAGCCCGCGTATGTTATAAGGCTTAACAATGGCTTGAAGTTGCAGGATGTTGTGGCACGGCTTGCAAAAATTTTGTAAAAAGGTTTACAATTTCGTGTAGACATTTTTAAAATTATGTTATATAATTATTTGTATATAAAAATTAAGGAGAAAAAAGGAATGAATACCTTAAAAAGATTTTTTGCATTAATGCTTTGTTTGGCATTGGTGGTTACCTGCTTTGCAGGCTGTCATAAAAAGGGCGAAATTGCTGTAAAAATTGGTGACGTTGAATTTACCTCTGGCTACTATGCGTGTGCACTTGTTTTTGCCGATACCGAGGCACGCGCAAAGGTAGAGGAAAACCTATCTGAAGACGAGCTTTCTGGCAACATTAAGTATTGGAACTATAAGGTAGAAGATACCGATTATACCAAATGGGTACAAAACACCGCGCTAGATACTTTAAAAGAACTTGCGGCAGTAAAAACCTTATGCGCCAAAGCAAAGGTTGAGCTTGATAGTGAAACTATATCACTCGCACAAAGCAATGCTGAGTATTTGTGGGACACATACGGCTATTCTGCTCTTATGGAGCAAAACGGCGTAGCAAAGGACACCTTTATTACTTATATGAAGGACAGTTATCTTGCCGATGAATATTTTGCTTATTTGTATGGTAAGGGTGGCGAAAAAGAAGTTGCTGCCGACGAGATTTCGAAACAGCTTACCGAAAACTATGTGCTTGTTAACAAGTTGGAAGTTTCTTTTAGCGAACTTGATGAAGATGAAAAAACAAGCAAGAAAAATCAGTTTGCAGGATATGAGGCATCACTTAAAGACGGAAGTAAAACCTTTGAGGAAATTTATCTTGAATATAATGATATTTCTGCCGATGAGCATAAACACGAAGAGGCAGAAGAAGGAGAGGTTCAGCCACAAGATCATCACGCGACAATCTTGGGTAGCGAGAACACCGATTATACCTCTGACCATTATGAAACAGCAAAGGCTATGGCTTTAGGTGAAGTAAAGCTTATAACACTTGATGATGACAAGGGTCTTGTGTTACTTGTTAAAAAGGATATTGCGGCAGATCCATATTATATTGAAGAGTTTGATACTGTGCTTCGTCAAGGTATTGTAGGCGATACCTTTACCAAAGATCTTGCAAAATACGGCAAAGAATTAAATTGCGATATTAATAAATCGTCAATAAAGCAGTTTAAGGTTAAAAATATATATTACCCCGAAACAACTTATTAATAATTAACATATATAAAAGCAAGGTCCTCAACCAAAAGTTGAGGACCTTTTAATTATTACATTATTTCAAAACTGTGTATGCGGTAAAGTTCACCGCCTCGTTCTATACGCTGTATACCTTCCTTTTCGGCAAGGTTTTTATTTGTGTTTATGTTATCGGTAATGCCGCACCAAGGTTCTATGCAAATAAAAGGAGCGTTTGGCGCTGTCCAAATAAGCATATAATCAAAACCGTTAAAATCTATCTTGATTTTTTGGTCGGTAGTTTTGTTGTGTAAGGTGGCGCTACGAGAATTAAGATTTTTAAATATAAGGCAATCGTTTGAAAAGAGTGAGTGGTCAAGCTGTAACTTGTTGGTGTTTTGTCCATAATTTATAGTATCAA
This sequence comes from Acutalibacteraceae bacterium, assembly GCA_045591155.1. Lineage (GTDB taxonomy): Bacteria > Bacillota > Clostridia > Oscillospirales > Acutalibacteraceae > UBA737. Next base: position 5,136 of record JAZNSJ010000096.1, read on the forward strand.
ACGAAAGCAACGGACCCTTAAGCTGAAAAGCATCTAAGATTTCTTTTTTATCAAAAATAATTTCATAATTTTCGATACCCTCGGGGCAATTATATGCTTCGTGAGCGCCTACCGAAAAATACATATCACCATCGGTAAGATTTTTAATATTGTATTCAATGCTTAACTTTTTACCTAACAGGGTATATGTAATTCTAAATTCATATTTAAACGGATAGTTGTCGCAGGGGCAATTTTGTGAACTTAATAAAAAGGTAGCGGTGTTTTCGCAAGCGTGTTCAACAGCCCATTGGGCGCTACGGGCAAAGCCGTGCTTTTGCAACTTGTATATTTTACCTTCGTATACAAATTCATCGTCTTTAAGTCCGCTGCAAATAGGGAATAATACGGGAGATGACCCTGTCCAAAAGGCAGGGTCACCGTACCAGATATATTCCTTACCATCATATTTTAAACTTTTAAGTTCAGCGCCGATTTCGCTAAAAGTGGCGGTTAAAAATTTGTTTGTAATGGTAACCATAATATTAGTCCTTAAATTGAGTTTACAATTGCGCGAAGCTTGTCTTCTTTTGCTTCCATATCAGCAACCAGCTTAAATTGTGTGCGGCAACGGTCAAGGTTATGATTTTCTCTATGTATTTTAAAATAAACGTCGCCGTTAAGATGGTCTGTAAGAAAACGCACGCCACATTCAAGAGTCATAAGATATGCGCCTGTTACAAGGCTGTCCTTTTCGGCTGGTGTAAGAAATTTATTTGCGGTTGAAAGGTAACCCTTTGCAAACACCTCAAACAAATGTAGGTCAACCTCTATCTTTGAAAGGTCGGTTTCGTCTTCTGCACCTGTTGACGCGCCAAAACGTATACTGTCGCCAAAGTCGTAAGCTGCAGCGCCTGGCATAACGGTGTCAAGGTCGATAACGCACTTTGCTTTTCCTGTTGCATCATCAATAAGAATATTGTTAAGCTTGGTGTCGTTATGTGTTACGCGGTATGGAATTTCGCCGCTTTCAAGCTTAGAAGTAATTGCATCTGCTTTACATTCGCGAGCCAAAATAAAATCAATTTCTGCCTGAACATCCTTTGCACGACCTATCTTATCCTCTGCCAATGCTTTTTTGAAGTCGGCAAAACGGCTTGGTGTGTTGTGGAAGTTGGCAATTGTTTCGTAAAGCTTTTCAGCAGGATATTCTGCAAGCATTTGTTGGAATTCACCAAACGCCAAGCCGCAGGTGTAAAAATCGTTATCGTTTTCGATCTGCTGATATGCAGTAGCATTTTCAATAAACTTGTAAACACGCCAATAGCTACCGAATTCGTCAAGAAAATAGTTTTTGCCGTCAAGCGTTTTAATAACGGTAAGTGTACCGTCTTCTTCTACCTTGTCACGCAAAAATTCGGTAACACCTACGATATTTTCCATAAGCTGTTCAGGATTTTTAAAAGCAACGGTGCTAATCTTTTGCATAAGGTTTTTTGTTTCATTACCGTCAGCGGATTTATGTATAGCGAGCCATGTAGAATTTATATGGCCGCTACCGTACGGTTCTATATAGGTGATTTCATCGCTGTTAAACTGCTTTGCCGCAAGTATTGCAATTTCTCTATCAGTCATTTTAAAATACCTCGTTTTTTATAATATTAGTTTTCGCTGTAAATTACTGTAACGTCGGGATGAAGCTGTAAAATGGATGCGGGAACCTGTGGGGTAATAGGACCAAAGAATGCTTTTTCGAGTATTTCTTTTTTATTTGCGCCGTTTGCAACAAGAAGAACTTTTTTAGCGTTCATAATAGCGCCCATACCCATTGTAATTGCTTTTTTAGGAACATCGTTAATAGATTCAAAGAAACGAGCGTTAGCCTCGATTGTTGACTCGTGAAGGTCTACCACATGTGTTTCTTTTACAAAAACATCAGCAGGCTCATTAAAACCAATGTGACCGTCAAGACCGATGCCCAAAAGCTGTAAATCTATACCGCCAAGGTCGGCAATATGCTTGTCGTAAGCGGCACCCTCTGCTGCAAGGTCGCCCGATATACCGCTTGGTACTGCGGTGCGTGATTTATCGATATTTACGTGGTCAAAAAGATTGGTGTTCATAAAGTAGCGATAACTTTGGTCGTGATCACCGTTAAGACCAACGTACTCGTCAAGATTTACAGAAGTAACCGTGCTAAAATCAAGCTCGCCTGCATTGCACTTTTTAATAAGCTCTTTATAAGTGCCTACGGGAGAAGAGCCGGTGGCCAGACCAAGCACACAATTAGGCTTCATAATAATTTGTGAAGCGATAATGTTTGCGGCTTTAACGCTTAATTCATCATAGTTTTTTACTGTAATGAAATTCATAAATAATTCCTCCAAAAAGAATTTATTTTGTTTTGATAGCAAGTATACGTACCATAACTTATTATAACATATCTATTATAAATATATTCATGCAAAAAGTCAAATAAAATTCCTTATTTTAGCAATAAAAAAACAAGCCTTGCAGAAACACAAGGCTTGTAAAATAGCAAATAATTAACGTTTGCTGAACTGTGGTGCACGACGAGCGCCTTTAAGACCGTATTTCTTTCTTTCCTTCATACGTGGATCACGAGTGAGGAAACCAGCCTTTTTAAGTTCTGGACGAAGCTCAGCATCAGCCTGCAAGAGTGCGCGTGCAATACCGTGGCGGATAGCGCCTGCCTGACCGGTAACACCGCCGCCTGCTACACGGCATACAATGTCAAACTTGTCAGCGTTTTCGGTAAGAACAAGTGGCTGACGAACAATAACCTTTAAGGTCTCAAGACCAAAGTAGTCATCAATATCTCTTTCGTTAATAGTGATTTTGCCTGTACCTTGGTATACTCTAACACGGGCAACAGAACTCTTTCTTCTGCCGGTGCCGTAAAAATATGGCTTTCCTTCAAACATTGTGTCTGTCTCCCTTCTTAAAATTCATACTTTTCAGGCTTTTGTGCTACCTGAACGTAGTTCTCGCCCTTGTATATGTGAAGACGAGTAAGTGCCTTACGGCCGATTGTAGTATCGGGAACCATACCCTTTACTGCAAGCTCCATAGCAAGCTCAGGACGGGTGCTCATAAGGGTTGAATACTTAACCTCTTTAAGACCTCCGATGTAGCCTGTATGACGGCGATAATACTTGTTTTCTAACTTTTTGCCTGTTAAAACTGCCTTTTCAGCGTTTATAACGATAACGTGGTCGCCACAATCAACATGAGGGGTGAATGTAGGCTTGTGTTTACCGCGAAGCAAATCAGCAACCTTAGCAGCAGTGCGGCCAAGCGGACGATTAGCTGCGTCGATAATATACCATTTGCGCTGAACTTCGGCAGGTTTTGCCATAAATGTAGACATAATCAAAACCTCCAAATAGTTTTCTTTTTTTGAGTGCCCGAATATAATACCACAGCCAAAATGCTTTGTCAACATTATTTTTTAAAAATTTTAATTTAAAAAACAAAATCTCTGTTTTTCTCTTGTTTTCTCTTATTTTCTCTCAAATACTCACTTGTGATTTTTAAAAAACTGCAAATTTTATAAAATCAATTGAACTTCCACTAATTATATGTTATTATTATTTAATAAAGTAAAATGGGATAAAAGGCGGTGAGTGGATGAAGGTTTTGGCGGTGGGTGATGTTTGCTCGCACGACGGTTGCGAGTATGCGCTTAAAATGATACCTATTATAAAGCGTGAGGAAAATATTGATTTTGTAATAGTAAACGGCGAAAATTCTGCCGTAGGCAACGGCATTACGCCCGATAGCGCCAAAACGCTTTTTGCCGCAGGTGCCGATGTTATAACGGGTGGCAATCATACGCTTCGCCGCAAGGAGTTTTTTGACTGTCTTGAAAACAACCCTTTTGTTCTGCGACCTCACAATTTAAAAGAAGCCGAGGTAGGCAACGGCTACTGCCTTTTTGATATGGGCAAATACACTGCGGCGGTTATAAACCTTTCGGGTCAGATATATCTTGAAAGGGTAAACGCAGATAATCCATTCGCTTGTGCTGATGAGCTTATACAAAAAGCAAAGGACGATGGCGCAAAATTTATATTTGTAGATTTTCATGCCGAGGCCACCAGTGAAAAACGAGCTATGGGGTTTTATCTTGACGGTAGAGTAAGCGCTGTTTTTGGCACTCATACTCACGTGCAAACTGCTGATGCGCAGATTTTACCAAACGGTACGGGATATATTACCGACCTTGGTATGACGGGTGTTATAAATTCGGTACTCGGCGTAAAGAGTGATATTATAATTAACCGTTTAAAAAACAATGATATGTCACGCTTTGAGCAGGCAAGCGGCAAATGTATGCTTAATGGCTGCATTTTTGATATCGACCAAACTACAGCTCTTGCAAAGTCGGTTAAGTTGATATACAAATAATTTTTTACTTTTAATTTTAAGTTTGAATGGTGGTGACGGCGTTTGAAAAAAGTAATCTCTATTTTAATTTCTTTAATTTTAATAATTTTACTTTGCGGCTGCAGGCAAAATTCTACTAACCTTAGTAGTGCACAAAACAACAGCAATATATCGACTGAGTCGCTTGAGCAAAAAGAAATAAGCTTATTGTATTCTTATACCGACAGCCTTAATCCCTACACGGCAATAACTGCTGCCAACCGTGAAATAGCAGGGCTTTTGTATGATAGTCTTGTAAAGACCAATAATAATTTTGAGCCTATTTTTGTATTGGCGCAATCGGCAGAAATTAAGGATAAAATTTGCGAGGTAAAGCTGCGTGATGCTCGTTTTACCGATGGTAGCGCCGTTACGGCAGACGATGTTATTTACTCATATAAGATTGCTAAAGAAAGCGCTCGATATATGCATAATTTTTATGAGGTCGTGTCGGTTTTGGCAATCAATTCAAAAACGGTACAATTTAATCTTTCGCAGTGCGACGAATATTTTATAAATCTACTTACATTTCCAATAATAAAAACAGGCACAGCGGGTGTTTATGACAGTGATGGTAAAGAACTCGCGCCTATAGGCTGCGGTAGGTATCAGATTTCTAAAGATGGCACGTATTTTGAACAAAACAACAATTATTACGGCAAAAAAGGCGCTATAAAAACTGTTAAACTAATAAATTCGCCCGATGCGGTTTCAACCTCTCATTATGTAGAGGTTGGGGCAACGGGAATGTATTATACCGATAGCGGCAACATAGTTCGTATGAGCGGCAAAAAAACCGAGGTTAATCTTAACCGACTTGTATATATAGGTATAAATGATAGCTACGGCTCGTTACAAACAAAAGAAATGCGTTATGCTATTTCTTCCGCTCTTGACCGAGATGCTATTTGTCAAACTGCATATTACAATAATGCTTTGTCGGCAAATGGATTTTTTAATCCATTATTTAAGCCTACGGGTGCGCTTCAAACTATTGAAAGTAAACCTAATTATAAAATAACGGTTGAAAATTTGTTAAAAATAGGGTATAATAGTATGAATTCAAGTGGTTACTATGCAAATGCATCGGGCAACAACCCCGTATTTACCTTACTTGTTAATTCAGAAAACAGCTCGCGCGTTACGGCAGCAAATCTTATTGCGGCGCAGTGTAAAGCGGCGGGCATACAAATAAATGTTACCCAGTGCACATATGAGCAGTATATTCAAAGATTATCAAGCGGCAGTTTTCAGCTTTACTTGGGCGAAATACAATTGCTTGATAATATGGATATGACCCAGCTGGTTGTTGCAGGTGGTACGGCGGCATATGGTGTAAGTGATAAGATTGTGTCACAAACGCCAGACCAAAATCCACAAGAGCCACAACCATCTGAACAAGTCAGCGCATACGCTTCGCCGTGTAAGACTATACTTGAATCTTACCACGAAGGGCAGTGCGGCATTGGCGATGTAGCAGGTACGTTGCTTACCGAAATGCCACAAATACCTGTGTGTTATCTTGAGGGCGTATTGTTTTACGATTCTGCCATAAAAGGCGGGGTAGAAGCAAGCAGCAGTGACATTTATTTAAAATTTGAAAACTATGAATTTTAGGAGGATTTATTTATGATATCTTACGAAACCAGAACAGGCGCTATCTGCTTTACCGAGAACTTTTTAAGCAAGCTCATAGGTCATGCTGTAACCTCTTGCTTTGGTGTTGTTGGTATGATGCCTCATACCAATCGTCAGCGTTTATTTGGCCTTGTAACAAAAGAACAGGCGCTGGACACAGGTATCAAAGTAACGGGCAACGCTAATCAAATAGATGTTGAAATTCATATAATGGTGACCTACGGTATGAATATTACCGCAATTGCGGCAAGTATTACCGAAAAGGTAAAGTATGTAGTAGAAGAATCTACCGGTATTACCGTAAATAAGGTAACCGTAAAGGTAGACGGAATAAAAGAATAAGAAAACTATTCTTGTCAACTGTAGAAGGAGTGTTTATTTTTGTTTAACGGTAATATTTTAAGAGACGCTATTATTTCTGCCGCTAACAATCTTGCAAACAATCGCAAGCCGGTAGATGACCTTAACGTATTCCCTGTGCCCGATGGTGATACAGGTACAAATATGTCTATGACATTATCAAATGCTGTTCGTGAGCTTGAAAAGGTAAGCGGCGAAACAGCAGGTAAGGTAGCTGCTATAAATGCATCTGCATTGCTTCGTGGTGCGCGTGGTAATTCGGGCGTTATAACCTCGCTTTTGTTCCGCGGTTTTGCAAAGGGTATTGGCAATGACGAAACTGTAACCGCTCAAAATCTTGCTGCTGCTTTCAAATTGGGCGTTGAGGCAGCATATAAGGCTGTTATGAAGCCAACCGAAGGCACAATACTTACCGTTGCGCGCATAGCAAGTGAACGTGCCACAGCCGCATTTGAGTCTGGAAAGGATGCGCTGGCAGTTTTTGCCGATGCTATTGAGGGTGCCAAAGAGGCGCTTGCCGAAACTCCCGAGCTTTTGCCTATGCTTAAAAAAGCAGGGGTTGTAGACGCGGGTGGTCAAGGCTTTGTAATTATTCTTGAAGGTATGATGTCTGTATTCCGTGACGGTGTTATTATTGCTTCAAATAGCGGTAGCACCGAGATAGAAGAAACAGATGAAAGCGAAAGCCGCAATGCAGCAGGTGAATTTGAAACTGAAATTACATTTACCTATTGTACCGAGTTTATTGTAAAGCGTGACCCTGAGTGTGCAAAAGAGCCTTCTGAGCTTCGCGCATATCTTGAAACAATCGGCGACTGTGTTGTTGTGGTAGACGACGAAGAAATTATAAAGGTTCACGTTCATACCGACCATCCTGGTAATGCTTTTGAAAACGGTCTTACCTTTGGTGCGCTTACAAATATGAAGGTTGAAAATATGCGTGATCAGCACGAGCGCGCAAAGCACGATGCTAAAAACGCTAAAAAGGCGCCCGCAAAAACGGCCGATAACGAAAAGATTGAAGCGGTAGAAATAACAAAGCCTATAGGTTTTGTATCGGTTTGCGCTGGCGACGGTATTGCCGCATTATTTATGGACCTTGGTGTAGATACCATAGTTTCGGGCGGTCAAACAATGAACCCCAGTACCGATAATATTTTACGTGCTATCGAAAGCACACCCGCAGAAACGGTGTATGTGCTTCCTAATAATAAAAATATTATTATGGCAGCCGAGCAGGCTATTCCTATAAGCACTCGCAAGGTTATAGTACTTCATACAAGAACTATTCCGCAGGGTATTGCCGCGATGCTTAACTTCGACGAAAGTATTGATACCGAGGCTAACGCTATTGCTATGCAAAAGGCGGCAGAAGGAATTGCTACCGGTCAGGTAACCTTTGCGGCTCGCGATTCAGACTTTGACGGTCACAAGATTAAGCAGGGCGAAATTATGGCTATGACAGGCGGTAAAATTTCGTTTGTTGATACCGATATTGAGAAGGCTACTTACAAGCTTGTAAAATCTATGATTAAACGTGACAGCCAGTTTGTAACCGTAATTTACGGTGCAGATATTACCGATACTCAAGCAGCTTCACTTGAACAACAGCTTAATGAAAAATTCGGCAGCAAGGTAGAAATTACCTTTGTAAACGGCGGTCAACCCGTGTATTATTATATTATTTCTGTAGAGTGATAAATTTAATGTCTAAATTAGATACCGACATAAGATTTTTAAAGGGCGTTGGCGAAAAACGCGCCCAGCATCTGTACTCACTGGGCATCGATACAATCGGTGCCCTTTTGCGTTATTATCCGCGCGGATATGAGGATTTTAGCAATATTAAGCAGATTTTTGATTGTTTTGCCGAGCAAAAAGTGTGTGTTAAGGCGCGCATTATTACTCCCATTATCGAATATCCAATACGTAAAAATATGACGCTATATAAATTCAAGGTGAGTGACGGTACTGCGCATATGCAGGTTACTATTTTTAATAATAAATATTTGGCTCAGCGCTTAAATGAGGGCTGTGAATATCTTTTTGCAGGCAAAATTCAAGAGGGTAAATTTGAGCCTCAAATGTCTTCGCCCGAAATTCGCGAGGTAGGGGATACGGGTATATTGCCTATATATCCTGCTTCTAAAAATATGACTTCATCAGCGCTGGGTAAGCTTGTAAAAACTGCGCTTGAAGGTTGTGAAATAGATGATGTTCTGCCCGAATGCGTAAGGCAGTCTTACGGGCTTTGTGATTTGCGCACAGCAATACATAATATTCATTATCCTAAAAGTAAAGAAGCGCTCCAAAAGGCAAAAGAGCACCTTGTTTTTGAGGAACTTTTTGTGTTGCGCACAGGACTTATGTTGCTTAAAAACAAGCGTAAAATAAAATCCCCTTTTATTTTTGCAAAAGATTATACTCAAGAATATATAAATTCGTTGCCATTTAATATGACCGATGCGCAAAAAAGAGTTATAGGTGAATGTGTGCGTGATATGGCATCGGGTAAAGTAATGAACCGTTTGGTTCAGGGTGATGTTGGTTGCGGCAAAACCGCTGTTGCGGCAGCGCTTATGTATCATACGGCAAAACAGGGTTTTCAAGCGGCTATTATGGCGCCTACCGAAATTCTTGCCGAACAGCACTATAAAAATCTTTGCGAAAGCCTTAAAAATACTGATATAAGTTGTGTATTGCTTACGGGGTCGCTCAAAAAAAGCGAAAAACAAAAAGCAAAAGAATTACTGCTTAGCGGCAAGGCGCAAATTGCAGTAGGCACACATGCGCTTATAAGTGGTGATGTAGAGTTTAAAAATTTGGCACTGGTAATAACTGATGAACAGCACCGTTTTGGAGTAACACAACGTGCCGATTTGTCGGGCAAAGGTTTACATCCTCACACTCTTGTTATGTCAGCAACACCTATACCAAGAACCCTAGGTCTTATCATTTATGGTGATCTTGATATAAGTATAATTGATGAATACCCGCGCGGCAGACAGCAAATAGAAAACTACTGCGTAGAATCGGTATTAAGGCAAAGAGTTTTCGGATATATTAAAAAGCATATTGACGAGGGTAGACAGGGCTATATAGTATGCCCTATGGTTGAAGAAAACGAAGAAACAGATATAAAAAGCGCCGAGCAATATTTTGCCCAAATACAAAACGGTGCATTTAAAGACTATCGTGTAGGGCTTTTGCACGGTAAAATGAAGCCTAAAGACAAAGATGCTGTTATGCGCGCTTTTAAACAGGGCGAAATACAACTACTTGTATGTACTACAGTAATTGAGGTTGGCATTGATGTGCCAAACGCCGCTATAATGGTAATCGAGAATGCCGAGCGGTTTGGACTGTCACAGCTTCATCAGCTGCGAGGCAGAATAGGCCGAGGAGAACATAAATCAACCTGTATATTTATATCTGATTTTAAAAATGGCACTACCGCAGACAGACTAAAGGTTATAAAAGAAAATACCGACGGCTTTAAAATTGCAGATGAGGATTTGGCGTTACGCGGTCCTGGTGACTTTTTAGGGTCTCGTCAGCACGGGCTTCCAAAACTTAAAATTGCCGATATTTATGCCGACAACAACATTTTGCGGATGGCAGGCATGGCGGCAGCAAATCTTCTTGAAAGAGATCCCAAACTTACCGAGCAAGGCAATGCAGGTTTACGTCAAGAAATAATTTTAATGTATAAAAAACTTAATGAAAACTAAGGAAAAGGCAATGTTAAAAAGATTTTTAAGTTATTATAAACCACACAAGGTAATCTTTGCGCTCGATATGCTGGCATCGTTTGCAATGTCGGTAATAGCAATTTTTTACCCAATGATTACCCGTAAAATGTTAAACGAGCTTATACCCCAAGAAAGATACCGCGAAATAGTAATCTACGGAGTGGGCTTGCTTGTTGTGTACCTGCTTCGTATGGGACTTTCGTACTTTGTGCAGTATCAAGGTCATATGATGGGTGTAAAAATGCAGGAAAAAATGCGAAGCGACCTTTTTGCCCATCTTGAAAAACTACCCTTCTCTTTCTTTGATAATAATGAAACGGGTAAAATTATGACACGAATGACAAGCGACCTTTTTGACGTGGTAGAGCTTGCGCATCACGGCCCTGAAAATGTTATAATAACCAGCGTGTCAATTATTATTTCATTTGCATATCTTATGTCTATAAACGTGCCGCTTTCTCTTATACTTTTGGTTTGCGTGCCAATTTTAATTATAATATCCTCGGTTCTTCGCAAAAGAATGCGTGATGCATTTAAAAAACGCCGCGAATCAAACGCTGTAATAAACGCAGCACTTGAAAGCAGTATATCGGGCATTCGTGTTACAAAGGCATTTACCAATGCCGAAAAAGAAATACAAAAATTTTCAATGGGCAATACCCAGTTTGTAGAAAATAGCCGCAAGGCATACAAGGCTATGGGACAATTTTTTTCGCAAACATCGTTTATAACCGATGTTTTTAATGTTATTTTGCTTATTGCAGGCGGATTTTTTCTCTTTAATGGTAAAATTGCAAATTTTGGCGATTATTCAGCGTTTATAGTTTCTATTAATCTTTTTATAAACCCCGTAAATACACTTATTCGTTTTATGGAGTCTTTTCAAAACGGCATAACGGGATTTGAACGATTTGTTGAAATTCTTGATACACCTATTGAAGCCGATAGTGATGATGCAGTTGATGTTGGTGAGCTACAAGGAAATATTGAATTTAAAAATGTTACATATGGTTATGGTGATGGTGACAATGTACTTAAAAATGTGAGCCTTAAAATTAATAAAGGTCAAACCTTTGCGCTTGTAGGTCCATCGGGTGGCGGCAAAACCACTATATGCCACCTTATACCGCATTTTTATGATATACGCGAAGGTAAAATTTTGATTGACGGCATAAACATTAATGAAATTACCCGCGAATCGCTTCGTAAAAATATTGGTATTGTGCAGCAAGATGTATATCTGTTTAATTCAAGTATTAAAGAAAATATACTTTACGGCAGACTCGATGCTACCGACCAAGAGGTTATTGAGGCAGCAAAACGCGCTAATATTCACGATTATGTGATGACTTTGCCTAATGGTTACGATACCGTTATAGGTGAACGCGGCGTAAAACTTTCGGGTGGACAAAAACAGCGTCTTAGTATTGCACGTGTGTTTCTTAAAAATCCGCCAGTACTTATTCTTGATGTGGCAACAAGTGCGCTTGATAACGCCACAGAGATTATGATACAGCAGTCGCTTGATGAGCTGTGCAAGGGTAGAACAACGCTTGTTGTAGCACACCGCCTTTCTACCATTAAAAATGCCGATGCAATTGCGGTTGTATCGGGCGGCGAGATTTGTGAGTGTGGCTCACATAACGCGCTTTTAAATGCTAATGGAATTTATGCAATGTTGCACAAACAGCAATTCAGGCAAGAATAAAAAGTTAATATGTTGATAAAAATAACCCAGAGGCGATTTTCAAAAATCCCCTCTGGGTTGTTTTGCACTAGGTCGTTTAATATACCACACAGTAAGAAACATTAAAAAATATGTATTTTTATATTAAAGACAAATTTTTTACAATATATTACAATATGTATTGTGTAAAGTGTATAAATATTTGGGGAGGGGGAAATTGTATGACTCAACCACCTTCAGAGTTTGTCAAATTTCATTTTGACAACTGGTTCGTTGACGACCCAATGCACATTGCTCCCTTTACGGTGTATCAGGTTGGCGAGACAGACACATATCCTGGGTTTGAACTTGCCGACCATCAAAACAATCAGCATGAGCTGACATACATTGTAAAGGGCAGTGCACAGATTACCTGTGGGGACGAAGTCTATGAATGTAAAGCAGGCGATATAATATATAATGCCAAAGGTAGCACTCACGCTATAAAAAATGCCGATGGGCATTCGCTTAGGTATTATTTTCTTTCTTTTGGCATAGACGACATATCCTCACCTGCCGAGCGAATTTTGTGCAACTTTTTTAAAAGCACTTCTTCGGGCAAGGCTACGGCAGACAAATCCATACCAAACGCTTTTCAGGACATATTTATTAACCTATATGATGAGGACGAGCTTTCAAAAGCGCTTATAGTAGATAGTATAAGAAAAATACTTATCTACACCCACCGCTCATTTGAAGGTAAGGCAAATCGGGTTTATATTCCTGATGTACGTTTTGGTAAAAAGCGCATTATTTCACAAATTTGCGCTTTTATTGATTCTAGTGTAGAAGATATAGCTACACTAAAAAAATTGCCTGAAAAATTTGGTTACAGTTATTCTTATTTATCGTCGTTTTTCTCAAAATCAATGGGAATAAGCCTTAAAAATTATTTTTTAATAAGCCGACATAAATATGAATGCGACCTACTAAAAAGTGGACTTTCGGTTACCGAGGTTTCTGAAAAAATGGGATACAGCAGTATCCACGCTTTTAGTAATGCGTTTTCGGCTCGAGAGGGCGTAAGCCCCAGCGTATATGCCGATAAGCGAAAAAAGAAAACATAAATAAAAAATCAAGTCTTTATCTTGTGTAAGGGCTTGATTTTTTATTTTGCTTTTGAAATAATAAGAAATGACAAAGAAAAATATTGTTAATGTCAAATAAAATCTTTTGCATTTGTGCTAAAATTTTAAAAGAGGTGGCAACGTGGCTGATTTTGTAAAATTTCATTTTGATAACGGCTTTTATGAAAAGCCAAAAAACTTTTCGCCCTTTAGCATCATTCAGGTTGGTGATATTGACACCTACTCTGGTTTTAAGTGTAAGCGCCATATTCAAATAGCGCACGAAATCACATATATTGTACGCGGAAAGGCCAATATACTTTGCGGCGATAAAACATATTTTTGCAAAACGGGTGATATAATTTTTAACCCAAAAGGTGTGGCACACGCCATCGACAGTGCTGACGGTCATTCGTTAAGATATTATTATTTAGCGTTTGATATAATCGATAGCAGTGATGTTTGCGAGCAAATGCTACTTGATTTTTTCAAAAACGATAAAAATGCAGGTAGCACACAGGCCGACCGAAGTATACCGTATACTTTTCACGATATTTTTTTAAATCTATACGGTAACGATCAGCTTTCAGAGGCTATAGTTAAAGATAGCATACGAAAGCTTTTGATATACACACTGCGTTCGCTAAAGGGTGAGGCAAACAGTGTTTATGTGCCCGATTTGCGTTTTGGTAAAAAACGCGTAGTTGCACAAATATGCTCATTTATTGATTCAAACGTTGAGGATATTAACACGCTAAAAAAACTTCCCCACAAATTTGATTATAGTTATTCGCATATATCGTCATTTTTTTCAAAATCGGTAGGGTTAAGCCTTAAAGAGTATTTTTTAATAAGCCGTCATCGTCGAGCGTGTGAATTATTAAAAAGCGGTATGACCGTTACTGCTGTAGCCGACCGAATGGGATACAGCAGTATACACGTATTCAGCAAAGGCTTTTCCATACGTGAGGGAATAAGCCCCAGTGCATATGCGCAAAAATATAAAACAAAATAAAAAGCGAGGTTATATTATGAAGGTTGCAGTTATTGGTTGCGGTTCTATTGCCAACAGGTCGCATATTCCCGCATATTTAAAAAACGAAAAGGCAGAAATTAAATATTTTTGCGACATCATCCCCGAAAGAGCTGCCGATGCGGTAGAAAAATACGGCTGTGGTATTGCAGTTACTGACTATCGAGAGGTTTTAGCCGACCCCGAGGTAGAGGCTATATCGGTTTGCACGCCCAACAATGTTCACGCTCAAATTTCTATTGATGCAATGCGCGCCGGCAAAAACGTTCTTTGTGAAAAGCCTGCCGCTCGCACTTATACCGAAGCTTTAGAAATGCAAAAGGTACAGCACGAAACAGGAAAGGTTTTAAACATTGGCGTTTGCAACCGTTTTCATAACGGTGTAAAAACACTTAAAAAGCTTATAGACGAGGGCGATTTCGGCGATATTTTTCATGTTTATGTAAGTTTTAGAGCATTTCGTTCAATACCGGGTCTTGGTGGAGATTTTACTACCAAGTCGGTAGCCGGAGGCGGTGCGCTGATTGATTGGGGCGTACATTTTCTTGATATAGTTATGTATTGCTGTGGCGACCCAAAGCCACTTACAGTTACTGCAGAGGCTTTTTGTAAATTGGGTAAAAACATTCCAGAATACGTATTTCCAGGTGCTATGTGGGCAGGACCGCCGAAACCGGATGGCATTTATGACGTTGAAGATTCGGTTACTGCACTTATCCGTACCGAAGGTCCCACTATTACCGTTAATGGTGCGTGGGCTCAAAACGTAAAACACGATGAAATGTTTATAGATTTTATGGGTGACAAGGCTGGCTGTCGTATTAACTATTACACCAAGGATTTCACCGTTTATACAACCAAGAATGGTGAGCTTTATGAATATAAGCCCGAGTTTGAAAGTAATGTTCAGATTGCATCAGAAATTAATGAGTTTATTGATTGTATCCAATCGGGCGAAAAACTGTCATCACATATTGACACCAACATTATTACCGCAAAAATGATGCAGGCAATTTACGATTCGGCAGATATGCATAAGGAGATACAACTATGATTAAAGTAGGTTTTATAGATTACTATTTAGATGAATGGCACGCACAAAGCGCACCCGCACACCTTGAAAAGCAATCAAACGGCGAGGTTAAGGTGTGCTATGCATACGGCGAAATATCCCACCCCACAAAAGGCACGACAAGTGAGGAGTGGTGTGAAAAAATGGGTATAGATTGTTGCTCTACCATTGACGAAGTTATCGAAAAATCTGATGTTTTAATGGTTTTGGCGCCCGACAATTGCGAAAGAAAAGAAGATTTATGTCGCAAGGCGTTATCAAGCGGAAAGCCCTGTTTTGTTGATAAGCCCTTTGGTACCGATTTGGCATCTGCAAAGCGTATGTTCGAAATAGCCGAAAAAAGCGGCACACCTTGTTATAGCTGTTCTTCACTTCGCTATGCGCAGGAATACAACACCGTAAACCGCGAGGCGATACAGTCTTTGGTTTCGTTTACACCGCAAAATTCGTATGACAACTATATTCTTCATGGGTTAGAGCCCGCTATGATGCTCATGGGCGAGCCCGCTGTTCGTGCTATGGCTGTAAAAAAGGATGATGCGTTTTATTCGGTAACGATTCAAATGCAAAGTGGTAGATACATAGTAATAAACAGCTTTAACTATAACACGCCCTATTTGATGAATATATCAATCCCTACCAGCAATCAACTTATAAATTGTAGCTATGATTTTTGGATTTATCATTATAAAGCAATGATAGAGTTCTTTAAAACAGGTGTAGCACCTGTATCGCATAAAGAAACCCTTATGATAGCCGCAGCGCGTGAAGCAGGCAAAAAAAGCATAGAAATGGGCGGCGAATGGGTAACGGTTGATAATAGTTATTAAAAAAGAAAACCTCACTTGCAGTGAGGTTTTCTTTTTTTGCGACAAAATACTATTGTTGACTATTGAATTGCGCTATGCTATAATCAATATGAATAATAAACAAGAAATATTATTCGTAAATTTTGGAAATATTCTCTAAAAACAGTATGAAAGAGGAATTGTTATGGACGAAAAGAAGGTATTGTACAAGCGCACCAAAAAGGCATATAAAAAGGCAAAGCGCAAGGCAGTAGG
The DNA here is from genome assembly GCA_045591155.1 of Acutalibacteraceae bacterium. Taxonomy (GTDB): domain Bacteria; phylum Bacillota; class Clostridia; order Oscillospirales; family Acutalibacteraceae; genus UBA737. Next base: position 21,276 of record JAZNSJ010000096.1, read on the forward strand.
ATTATGGAAAACGCTGGCAATTATTTGCTTGGTGCTTACTATTATTCTGGTGCCCGTAAGTGTTGTTTTGGGTATGTTTGACAACACGGTTGCAGCCTTTGCTGGCGGTACTTTCTGGGAACTTGAAAACGAAGACAAAGATGCCCAGTATTATGAAATGGATTTTAAGTCCAATGAAGAAATGTACAAATACGGCGATGATATATGCTATCAGGTTGAGGCAGAGGGCGCCGCATTGCTGCTGAATCGTGACGGTGCACTACCGCTTGCCCAAGGCGACAAGGTAAGCACACTTTCTTCAAGCTCGGTTAATCTGGTTTATGGCGGCACAGGCTCGGGTAACGTTGACGCCTCTAAAGCCGACGACTTTAAAACCGCGCTTCAAAAATCGGGTCTTAAAGTAAATCCAACCCTTTGGGATTTTTACAAAACAGGTGCAGGTGCGGCTTATGACCGCAGCGCTTCTGCGGGTGAAAGCGCAGTGCTTGCAGGTCAGGCATCTATTGCTGAAGTGCCTATGGAAGTTTACACCGATGATGTTAAAAACTCTATCGTAGAATATGGCGATGCTGCTATTATCACCTTCTCACGCGTAGGCGGCGAGGGGTATGACCTTCAGTTTACTGAATATAACTATTTAGCGCTTGACGAAAACGAAAAGGCATTACTTAAATATGTTTCTGATCTCAAAAAAGACGGCAAAATCAAGAAGGTAATTGTTCTTATCAACTCGTCAAATGCATTGCAGGTTGATTTCTTAAAGGATGAAACATACTCAGTTGATGCGTGCCTATGGATAGGCGGTGTTGGTATTAAAGGTACAAATGCTGTAACCGATATTTTGGCAGGTAAGGTTAATCCATCGGGTAGTCTTGTAGATACATATTGCTACGATAACTATTCTTCACCTGCTATGCAAAATTTTGTACCTACCACCTACGAAGGATTTGATGGTGAAAATATTGCAAAAAATGCATCTACCTATATGATTTACCAGGAAGGCATTTATGTAGGTTATAAATATTATGAAACCCATTACGAAGACTATGTAATGGGCACAGGCAACGCAGGCGACTATAAATATGGAGACAAGGTTGCTTTTCCATTTGGCTTTGGTCTTAGCTACACACAGTTTGATTATTCAAATATGAGTGTTGAATATAATGCCGAAACCGATCAGTTTGAAGTAAGCGTAAATGTTACTAACATCGGCAATGTGGCAGGAAAAGAAACAGTACAGGTTTATTCACAGTCACCTTATACCGAATATGATAAAGAAAACAAGGTAGAAAAAGCCTCGGTTGCTCTTTGTGGATTTACAAAGACTAAGGTGTTAGAGCCCGGTCACAGCGAAATTGTTACCGTTTATGTTGACAAGCGTGATTTGGCTTCATACGACGCTTATGGTGCAAAGACCTACATTTTAGATGCTGGTGATTATTATCTTACCGCTGCTACCGATGCACACAATGCTATTAATAATGTGCTCGCGGCAAAGGGATACACCGTAGCAAACACTAACGGTAAGATGGATACCGATGGCAATAAGGCACTTGCTTACAAGTGGACACAAAACGCATTTGATGCCGAAACATATTCTACCTCTTTAAACGGCACAGAAATTACTAACCAATTGTCAAATGCCGACCTTAACCTTTATGAAGGTAACGATGACAAGATTACTTATCTTTCACGTTCTGACTGGCAGGCAACCTGGCCTTCAAAAGAAATTTATAAGATTGCACTTACAAAGCAGATGATTGCCGAGCTTCAGGATGTGCAGTATAATGCCGACAACTATGATAAAGTAGAAATGCCAACACTTGGTGCCAATAATGGCATTACCCTTTACGATATGATTGGCAAAGACTATGATGATCCTGATTGGGATAAGTTGCTTGACCAGCTTACCTTTGATGAAATGGTATCACTTATAGGTGACTCATTCCATTGGAGAATGCCTGCAGAATCGGTTAACGCCCCCGGTGCGCGTGACGAAAACGGACCTCAGGGTCTTACTGCTGCAATATTTGGAGCAGGCCTCGGCGATATTGAGCCTACTGCATTTACATCTGAAGATGTAATGGCGGCAACCTATAATGTAGAGCTTATGTATGAGGTTGGTAAGGTTATTGGTAACAACTGCCTTGCAGCTGACGTTGTATGTCTATATGGTCCCGGTAGCAACACCCACCGCACACCTTATGGCGGCAGAAACTTTGAATACTATTCAGAAGACGGCTTCTTAGCTGGTGAAATCGGCGGTGCCGAAATTAAGGCTATTCAGGACAAGGGCGTTGACGTTGTTATCAAGCATTTTGCGCTTAACGACTGCGAGCAGGAGCGTTTGGGTCAGGCAGCATGGATAGGCGAGCAGGCTGCTCGTGAAATCTATCTTAAAGCGTTCCAAAAACCACTTGAGGAATGTGATGCAAACGGTGTTATGACCGCTTATACCCGTTGGGGAACAAGATGGTCAGGTAGCTACAAAAACCTTATGACAAACATTATGCGTAACGAGTGGGGCAACAACGGTATGTCAATTACCGATAACGTTCTTGTTAATTATTGCAATGGCGTTGATGCACTTATGGCAGGCGGTGTTACAACATTTGACGCAATGCTTCCATACATTACTAACCAATTACCCAATTACGAAAACGATGCTGTTATAGTTACTGCTATGCGTAACGCTTGTCACCACAATCTTTATGCCCTTGCTAATTCGTCGGGTATGAATGGAGTTGGCAAGAATACTGTAGTTAAGGCTATACAACCTCAAATTTTAATAATCGCTAAGATTGCTACTGTTGTAATTGCGATTCTTTTGGCAGCGTTTGTAGTGCTTTGGATTTTGGGTAGTAAAAAGCTACGTCAAACAGATGCGTATGCAAACTACAAAACCGCTAAAAAAGACAAAAAATCAAAAGTTTAATATTAAATAAAAAAAGGAGGCGCCCATAAGGGCGCTTCCTAAACATAGTTTTAAAGGAAAAAGAAGTTTATGAGAAAAACACACCTGTTAAATGAAGATTGGATATTCACATATTTTGACGGAGAAAAAAGTAAAATAAATATCCCACACACCTGGAATAATATTGATGGGCAAGACGGTGGTAACGATTATCGTCGCGGCACTTGTATTTATGAAAAGGATTTTGTCACGCCCCAATATAGTGATAATGAGTGTGTGTATTTAGAATTTGCAGGTGTAAACGCTTCGGCAAGGGTGATTTTAAACGACCAAGAGATTATGACTCACGACGGTGGTTATTCAACCTTTCGTTGTGATATAACCAAGCATTTAAAGGCAGAAAATCACCTGACTGTTTATGTAGATAATTCGGCAAACGACCGTGTTTATCCACAAAAAGCTGACTTTACCTTTTACGGTGGAATATACCGTGATGTAAAGCTTATAGTTGTTAATAAACAGCATTTTGATATAGATTATTTTGGTGGCAACGGTTTGGCGGTAAGTGCCACACCAAAAGAGCAGGATGCTGATGTTTGGGTGCGTGCTTGGCATAATACCGAAAATGCTACCGTTAAAATTAAAATTTTTGATGATTTAGGTGTCGAGGTAGCATCGGGCAATGGCTGCGATACACATATAAAAATATATGATGTTCATTTGTGGCAAGGCATAGATAATCCTTATCTTTACACCTGCGAGGCAGAGCTTGTGGTAGATGGCGCAGTTGTTGATAAAATTCAGGCTAAATTCGGTGTGCGAGAGTTTTATGTTGACTCTAAAAAAGGCTTTTTCTTAAACGGCAAAAGTTATGCACTGCGTGGCGTGTGCCGTCATCAAGACCGCAAGGGGCTTGGCAACGCGCTAAATCTCGAGCATCACGAGCAGGATATTGATATGATACGCGAAGTGGGAGCCAACACAATTCGCCTTGCGCACTATCAGCACGACCAATATTTTTACGACCTTTGCGATAAATACGGCTTTGTAGTGTGGGCGGAAATACCCTATATTTCAGAGCATATGCCAAACGGTCGCGAAAACACCATATCCCAAATGAAAGAACTTATTATTCAAAATTATAATCACGCATCAATTTGTTTTTGGGGACTTAGTAACGTGATTACGATCTCTACCAAAAACAAAAAGGATATGCTTGATAACCACCGTGTGCTTAATGATTTAGTGCACGAAATAGACCCAAGCCGCCCAACAACACTTGCTTGCTATGCGGTGTGCGGACCATTTAATCCCGTGGCGCATATTTCGGATATTGTTAGTTGGAACTTATATCTCGGCTGGTACACACCGTTTTTGTGGCTTAATGATTTGTGGGTAGACTTTTTCCATCTTGTTTTCCCCAACCGTGCATTAGGTTATTCAGAGTATGGTTGCGAGGCGATGACAAATCTGCATTCAAGCCATCCATATCGCGGTGACCAAACCGAAGAATATCAGTGCGTTTACCACGAATATATGTTACGCTTTTTTGAAAAACGTCCGTTTATGTGGGCAACACATTTATGGAATATGTTTGATTTTGCAGCCGATGCGCGTAATCAGGGCGGCGAGCCGGGTATGAACCACAAAGGACTTGTAAGTTTTGACCGCGAGATAAAAAAAGACAGCTTTTATCTTTATAAGGCATATTGGTCAGACGAAAAATTTGTGCATATTTGCGGCAGCCGATATGTTGACCGAATAGAAACCGTTCATACTATTAAGGTTTATTCAAACTGTGACGAGGTAACGCTTTATGCAAACGGCGAAAAGGTCGCTACCAAAAAAAGCAACAAGGTGTTTAAATTTAAGGTTACTTGTCTTAAAAACATCGAATTAAAAGCCGTATCAGGCGATTGTGAGGATACAACTTTCATTCGTAAAGTTCATAAGCCGAATTTAAGTTATAAGCTTAAAAAAGGCGGTGGCAAGGGTGAAAATTGGGTATAATACGAGGTAATAAAAATGAGTGAAAAAGGTACAAATCGCGCAAAATTTTATCAATTAGCGCTGTTTCCTATGAACAACGGCGCTACAAATGTTTATTTTGTGCTTATTTTAAGTTATATTGCAACCTTTGGCAACAAGGTGTTAGGTCTTGCAATGGTGTTTGCGTCATTTATGGTTACGGGTATGCGAGTGTTCGACGCGATAACCGACCCTATAATCGGCGCGCTTATGGACAAAACCAACGGAAAATTCGGTAAATTCAGACCGTTTATGGTTTTGGGTAACATTGTTATGGCGGTATCGGTAATACTGCTTTATATGGTCACACCCATAATTCCAAAAGATGCAATGTGGCTTCGCTATACCGCGTTTGTTGCTCTTTATGCTGTTTGGGTTTTGGGATATACCTTCCAGACCTCAGTTACTCGTTCGGCGCAACCCGTACTTACTAACGACCCAAAACAAAGACCGCTGTTTACCATTTTTAACACAATAGGTTCACTTGTCGGTATGGGTGTTATGCAGTTTGTAGGACCTATTCTTGCGGGCGACGGCTTTGCGGGTGACTATAATGCAAGCTGGTTCCGCATAATGACACCTATTGGTGTTGTAGTTTCTATTATCTTAACTATTCTTGCAATAGTCGGCATATGGGAAAAGGACTGTGATAAATATTTTGGTATTGGCGGCAAGCAGGAAAAGGTTAAGGTTTCGGAATATATTTCGATTATCAAGGCAAACAAACCACTTCAGCGACTTATGGTAGCAGGCGGCGGCTGTAAATTAGCGCTCGCAATCGCGACAAACGTTACTGTGCTTTGTATGATTTACGGTTGTATGACACAGTTTGGATTAGGTGTAAGCTCGGGATTTTATGATAAAATCGCGATAAACAACAACACAAAAGAGATAGTTGATTTAAAGATTGAAGAGGACACTCAGGTTTTAGGTTTGACCTTTGATTCATCCGCGATTGAACATGTGAAAAAGGGCGAAAAAAGCAAATATGAAATTGGCAAAAACGCGAGCATTACAAATATTGAAGTAACAACTGCGGGCGAATTGTTCGGTACTGAACCGACAACATCTTCTACCATAAAAGTAGTAAAGCCTGTTCAGGCGGTTGTTTTATGCTTTGACAAAGAGGGTAATGTCCAAAAAATTGAGCTTGATAACGACGGCAAACCGGTAGGATTGCAATACGATGCTTATGGTAAAATAGCGGGTCTTAGCGTACCTGAGTCCGATACTATGATAGGCCTTCTTGTAAATGATGACGGATTACTTATAAACGTAGAAAACGAAGTAATTCCGCTCAGCATTACCAACGAGGGCATAGTAGGCGGTATCAATTCGGAAGATACTATTAAGCTTTCGGGTCGCAACAAGTATGACAGTCTTTATCTTATTATGATGGTTTTAGGTTATGTTTTTTCGGCGCCGTTCTTCCTGCTTACCGTTCGCACTTCGCAAAAACACGGTCAAAAGAAATCTCTTATGACCTATGTCGCAGTAGCCCTTGCTTGTTATATAGGTGTGCTTGCTCTCCTGCTTTTGTGGAAACAGGGAAATCCCGCATTTAATTTTACATTGTTTGATAACGGACGTTTAGCGCCAAATCTTTATACTATTTTATTTATACTTTTCTTTGGTGTGGGTTATGGTGCGTATTATTCAACCGCCGATATGCCAATACCTATGGTTGCTGACTGCGCCGATTACGAAACCTATCGTTCGGGTAAGTTTATACCGGGTATTATGGGTACGCTTTTCAGCCTTGTTGACAAGCTTGTGTCATCACTCTCGGCAACCGTTGTAAGTATTGCGCTGTTATTTATAGGCGTTCCAAATTTAGCAACAAAAACCACTCCATACGTTGACGGTATGAACTGGGTGGTAATAGCTTTGTTCTGCATAGTGCCTATGGTAGCGTGGGTGCTGACACTTCTCGCTATGAAAGGCTATGAGCTTGACGGTAAGCGCATTAAAACCATTCAGGCGGTAAACTCTGCAAGAAAACAAGCAATATCGGGCGGTATGACATTACAAGAGGCAATGCGCACCATAAATGATGATACAGTAAATAATTAAATTAAGAAGTCGGAGTTTGATAAAAACTGCGACTTCTTGTAATGTTTTAACAAGTTTTGTCGAAGGTCTTGACGGTAAAATTTATTTATGTTATCATAATCTTGCGACACGAATTTCATATTGCAATTCATAGGAGAGAAGTTTTTACTTCGGTAAAAACACATTCTCTTAATTTGACTATCTCTTGTGGATTGCAAATTCGTGTCGCAGCGGTTGAGCTATGTGTTTTTCAGTGCGTAGCTTCGGCTGCGCACTTTTTTATTTTTTACAATGGCCGTTGTAACAAATATTGTCGAACCAGACAAATTATATTGTTATAAAGGAGGACTAGTTATGCCTGATTACAAGCAGCTTTATTTAACATTGCTTGACGGTGTCGAAAAAGCAATAAATTTGTTGATAGATACACAAAGAGCGTGTGAAGATATTTATATTGATACCGACGAAATAAAAGAAGATTAGTATTTACAAAACCATCGCAAATTAGCGTGTTATCCTTAACGGAGAATTTAAAATTGTTTAGATTTTTGTTAAGAACCAGCATCGCATTTGTAAGTACAAATGCAGTTGGGCAGTAGCCCAAAACCCACTAACAATAGAAAAGAGAAGATTCGTTTTTTTGCATCGAGTCTTCTCTTTCTTTTTGTCTGTTAAGTGATATGCTGACTACCGTCAGCGTGATATTTTCGCTTTGCGAAAGTGATATTAAACCCGATGGGTTTAGTGATATTCTATTTGCTCCTAAACTTGCGAAGTAAATATCACTCGGCTGAAAGCCGAATATTACTGCGTAGCAATATAACTCGCCGCAAGGCGAATAGAGTTGGCGCAATATCCGTTAAGGATGTCAAGCCATTCAGTCGGGTGCTTTTTGTTTGCCTTGACACGCGTTTGCATTGTGAGTATAATGAAATATGTAAATAGTCGCAAGGAGGGGTTTTATGTCTTTAAAGGAGTTACAGGAAAAAGTATACGGCTTTGAATCCGCAAAACGATTGCACAAAGCGACCGAAGGGTTTGCGCGCTTTTTTGCGTCACTTTTTGTATTGGTAGGCACGTTATTGGCGGCTTACGGTGTGATTGTCACGCAGGTGTATGAGCCTAAACAAGCGGCACAGGTGGATGTGTGGGTGTTGTCGGATGCGTGGGAAAAGATTTTCTCGCATTTTGAAACTTCTGAGATGCCTATTTGGGCAGTAGTGCTCATTATCGGCTTTGGCTCGGCTTTTGTAGCGGCACTTGTCACCCTTTTGTTTTTCTTTATCGCAAAAGCGTTGTGCGGTAAAAAGAAACTGAAAGAAACGGAAGAAACGGTCGAAAATGCCCGTCTTTTGCAAGAACGGATGGGTGGGGACACGTACGACTGGCAAGAGCAACAAGAAAAAATCGGCAAACAATTAAAGAGGTTTGTTGTCTTTTTCATTATATTCTTTTCGATCTTTACAATGATGCAAACACAAGTGGTGATACCGGACAAAGTCTATTTGACCGGCTTTTTATATGCAGTGTTGTCCTTAATAGCTTTTTACATTTTCAGAGCCGCCTTTATTTTATCTGTCAAGGTTTGTTGGAAGAAAAACGTCAAGTTAGAAAACGAACTTAAACAGCAACTGGAAACCACTATAAAATATTTAGAGAGAAAAGGGAAAGAAGAGGCAGAAAAACAAAAAGCGGAACAATTAGAGAAAGAAAAGAAAGAAAATCTGGCACGCGCAAACGCTATGTACGAGGCGTTTGAGCAAGAACAGTCCAAAGATATGCATCAGTTGTTTCAAATTGCTAAATTGGGTCATCACGATGCGACTTTGTCGTACATTGAATGGTGTCTGCCCAAAACGGTGTCCCCTGAGTTAACAAGAGATGAACAAAAGAGATTTCTCAAAAGGATGTATGATGCGCTCGTTATGGTGGGGAAATATGACCAACATAGCAACATTACCAAGTTTTTCTATTACTCCACCTTGATGGGACTTGGTAAGATCAACAATAAGAAGATCGCACAAGAGGCATTGGATGAATTGCGGTTTATTAAGCGATGCGGCGACTTGTCCGAAGAACATACCGAGGTTTGCACAGATTTGATCGAAGCATTGGTAAGTTTTATTAACAAGTTAAGTTAAACGGCAATTTTCAATACAACAACATAAAAATCACCCGACACATTAGCGTGTTATCCTTAACGGATAACACGCAACGATATAAATCCCTTGCGGGATTTGCGATATGCCCTCTTGGGCGTGAAGGGATTTATATCATATCGCATTGGCGTAAAGCGACAATATATCGCACGAGCAAAGCAAGTATATCGCGTTTGCTTACAAACATATCGCCTAACAAAAAAGAGAGAACATTTCGGCTATAAACCGATTTGTTCTCTCTTTCTGTTTGTAAATATGGGCTTGGGCTTAGCCCGTTCTGCGTTTGGACATACAAACGCGATGCCGGTTCTTAACAATTCAAATTCTCCGCTAAGGACATCACACATTTGCGATGGTTTTTGTTTTATACTATTGAAATATTGTTTTAATATGGTAAAATAAACTTAAATTGTGAACTAATGAAATAGAGATGAAATATAAAGTGCAATCAAAGTCAATTACAAAAAACTTTACAAGCGGACCTATAATGCGGCAGATGTTCTTTTTTATGCTGCCGTTTATGCTATCTAACGCAATGCAGGTGCTTTACAGTACGGTAGATATGGTAATTGTAGGGCATTATGTGGGCACGGCGGGTATTTCTGCCGTGGGGCAGAGTAGCCAAATTGTAAACTTTGCCACAATGGTGTGTCTTGGCTTTTCTAATGCAGGGCAGGTGCTTTTGGCACAGGCGTTGGGTGCTGGCAAAAAACGCGAAATGAATAGTATTATGGGTACGCTTTTTAGCTTGATACTCGCTTTAGCCATAGCCCTGTCGGTTGTGATACTTTTATTTAAAAATATTATTCTTAACATAATGAACATACCAGCCGAGTCGTACGATATGGCTATGCAGTATATGGTAATTTGCGCGGCAGGGCTTATATTTACCGCTGGGTACAATATGGTATCTGCCGTTCTTCGAGGTATGGGTGATTCAAAAAGACCGTTTTTGTTTATTGCAATAGCATCGGTTATAAATCTTGTACTTGATTTGTTGTTTACAGGTGTACTTAATTGGGGTGTGGCAGGCGCTGCCTATGCTACGATTATAGGACAAGCAGTATCGTTTGTGTTTTCAATTTATTATCTTACCAAGCACAAGGCAGAATTTGGCTTTGATTTTAAAAAGAGTAGCTTTAAAATAAAATCGCAGTATGCCAAAATGATTGCCTCAATAGGCACGCCAATGGCAATACAGTCGGGCTGTATAAATATATCTATGCTGTTTGTAAACTCTATGATAAACGGTGTTGGCGTTGTGGCATCGGCTACATTTAGCGCAGGTGTTAAGATTGACGATATTATAAATAAAATATCACAGGGCATTCATCACGCGGCAATGCCTATGATAAGCCAGAATATAGGCGCCGATAAACCAGACCGTGCTAAAAGAATTGTATACTGTGCGTGGGGCTTTTCGGCCGTGTGGACTGTTGTGTTTATGGCACTTTACATATTTTTTGGTAAGCAGATGTTTATGCTGTTTTCTTCCGACCCCGCTGTCCACGAAATGTCGGCAACATTTATAAAGGCTATTTTGTGGATGTTCCCAGCCCTTGCTATGATGCGCGGTACGGGTGCTTTAATACAAGGTATAGGCAACTCAAAACTCAGTATGGTGTTGGCGCTTTTAGATGGTGTTATACTGCGCATAGGCCTTAGTTGGTTGTTTGGTGTGTTTTTAGACTGGGGATTTTATGGCTTTGTATTGGGTTATGGTTTAGCGCCATATGGCTTTGCCGTGCCTGGTGTGATATACTTTTTGTCAGGAATGTGGCGGCGACACAAGGTGCTTGCAAAGGATATATAGTTTTTATTTGCAAACAATTATTTCGCATTTGCAATTTAAAAATTTATTTAATTAGATATGATGAAATAAAAAGACTGCAAAAAGGAGAATATTTATGCCAAAGGTTTTTCCCCAACTTAAATCTTCACCCGTTATAAAAAGGTATGAGGGTAATCCTATTCTATCAATGAAGGATATTCCCTATGAGGCTACCTGCATATATAATGCAGGTATTACCAAATACAACGGTAAATACGTTATGGTGTTCCGCAACGACGTACGCACTAACGGTTACGGCACAATGCCGCTAAGCAGAATTGATTTGGGGCTTGCTACAAGTAATGATGGTATACATTGGATCGTTTCCGACAAACCCTTTATACCTCAGTCGGCTATTGAAACCGACGAGATAGAGCGTATATATGACCCTCGTCTTACAGTTATTGATGGAGTTTTACATATGTGCTTTGCGGTTGACACTAAGCACGGTGTTCACGGCGGCGTTGGTATAATACACGACCTTGAGCGGCTTGAGATTATGAGCATTTCAGCTCCAGATAATCGCAATA
>JAZNSJ010000097.1:0-8648 GCA_045591155.1 Acutalibacteraceae bacterium
GGCGGCAAAGGGCTGTAAAAAAGCCATTAAGGTTACCAAGATTGACAACTGCTCTGACTGTGGCGGCACAGGCTGTGAAAAAGGCAGCAGTGCTAAAACCTGCCCAGTATGTCACGGTAGCGGTCAGGTAAGCAGTGTTCAGCGCACACCCTTTGGCCAAATACAAACCCAAACTGTTTGTAACCACTGTCACGGCTCGGGCAAGGTTATTGACAAACCCTGTCATACCTGCGCAGGCAAAGGCAGAATACGCCATACAGTAGAAAAAACTGTAGAAATACCTGCAGGTATTGATGACGGTCAGGTTATATCGGTACGTGGCGGCGGTGACGCAGGTGTTAACGGCGGCCCCTCGGGTAATTTGCGTGTTAGTGTAAATGTTCGCCCCCACCCCATTTTTGAACGCGACGGATATGATGTTTACTGTGAAATACCCATTACCTTTGCACAAGCAGCTTTAGGCGATGAAATCACCGTTCCAACACTTGATGGCAAGGTTAAATTTACCATTCACGAAGGTACACAACCGGGTGACGAATTTAAACTTAAGGGCAAAGGTATACAGCGCCTTAATTATGTAGGCAAGGGTGACCAATACGTTAAAATTATAGTTGAGGTTCCACGTGATTTATCAAAAGCGCAAAAAGAAAAACTAAAAGAATTTGACAAAATAACCGACGATAAAAACTACAAAAGCCGAAAATCTTTCTTTGATAAAATAAAAGATTTTTTCGATTAAAAGAATAGACCTTTAAAAGTTTTATGCTTTTAAAGGTCTGTATTTTTATGCTAAAAAGACTCAAGTATAAAAGCCGACAACATTTGTTGTCGGTTTTTATATTTAAATATTATTTGTAGAAGCGGCAGTAATATGTGTTGTCATACGAGGCACCGCTTGCACCTATAGTGGTGTGTACGTCGTAGGTACCAAACACAAATTTATCAGACTCACCTTTCTTTACAAGCTCTGTACTGGTAACAAGTGTTTTCTTTTCAGTATCGTATACGAAAACCATACCTGGTGTACTAGAGAACACAGCGTTAACGTGTTGTCCATCTGCAGTTGCCTCAATGTTATAGTATTTCTTTGCGCCACCAACCATTGTATAGAGATAGTAGCCGCCGGTAGTGTTTTCAAGATATACATCCGCTGCAAGAGAAGCAGTTGTTGTAGTTGCCATATAATATTTTTGATTGCCGGTAGCCATTTCACCAGTTGCATAATAAGTGTTGTTTTTGCTTGTTGAGAAGAAACCAAATTTGTATGCTACGCCAACCTCAGGAACATCTACAACAGAAACTTGTAGTTGAGCAGCCGCTGTACCTGTTACATCATTAAGTACAACTTCAGTACCGCTTTCCTTGTGGTAAGCAAACTCAATTTTGCCATAGTGATTTTTAATTGCGCCTGTAACTGTAATTGTTTTACCAACGGCAACTTCATTTACTTTGCTACCACTCATTTCGTAGCAAATAATTGTTTTACCTTCTACTTTCATGGTTACTGTGATAACTGTTTTGTTATACGCATCTTTTGGACCATCATCAATGCTTATAACTTCACCCTTAAGGGTTGCCTTGTAAGGAAGGAATGCAGTTTCTGCAAGCGCATAAGCTTCGTTCATAATAGTGGCAGCAGATTTATTTGTGGTAGGTAGGGTTGTTGTGCTTGGTGTAGATGTAGTGCCTGAACCAGAACCACCTGAACCAGAACCGCCTGAACCAGAACCGCCCGAACCAGAACCGCCTGAACCAGAACTGCCTGAACCAGAACTGCCCGAACCAGAACCTGCAGGCGCCTGTACTGCGGTACCGTCAGCCTTAACAATAGTGCTTACTGTGCAGCCCTGTTCAAACTCAATTGTACCCTGATAGTTAGCAATAGTACCTGTTACGGTGATTGTATCGCCAACTGCCAATGTGTCAGCGCCTGTGCCTGCAAGACGGTAGCACTTGATTGGCTTGTCGTCAAAGCCTTCCATAACTATTGTTACGGTAACATTCTTGTACTGTGCGCTATATGGGGTGTCAACAGATGTTATTTTACCTGTAAGGGTAACGGGCTCTGCCATTGATTTACCCTGTTCTAAAGCATAGGCCTCATTTAAGATAGCCTCTACATCAACGTTTGTAGCAACGTTAAGACCTGCTACCTTAAATGCAAATTCTGCAGTTGCAGAATTGTCTTTTTTGTCCTTAACAGTGGCTGTTGCAGTAAACAAAATATCAGCCTCTGGCATATCGGGGATGTCGATTTTTACACAGTTTTCGGTATCAGATTCTACAATTTTAACAGCGTCAGACGCGCCCTCGGTAACGGTTACAGCCCACTCAACTGTGTAGCTAACACCGTCAATGGTAACAACCGATAAAACGTCTTTGTCCATCATAAGATTAATTGGCTCGTCCTTGCTGCCTGTTTGGTACATATTTTCAAGATATGCAACAGCATTAGCAAGGTCTTCATTTACCTTATCTTTACAGCCAACAAAGCATGTAAAGATCATTAGCACACTAAGTGCTAAAGCAATAAGTTTTTTCATTTTCTTATCCTCTTTTCTTAATTAGTGCACGGTTATATCGTCCGCTTTAAACACCTTAATCTGATAAGCACCGCTAAAGTAATCAATAACGCCCTTAACATCAATAGTTTTATTAAGATATGCCGATTCGGTAATTAAATTACCGCTTGCATCGTAAAGAACTATTGTGCGCACGTCAACGGTTTTATCGCCCACTTTACAAGTAAGTGTCATCGCGCCGTCAGAATTACCGCCGTTATTGGTGGTATAGGTATCAACAACCTTAAGGTTCTTCATCGAGATTGTCGTACTCATAGCAAGATTTGCATATTCAAATGTTTTAAGCGTGGTTTCTTCACTATCAAGTGCTGGCAAGGTTTCAAGCTCTAATTTACCGCTTGTAAACTCCTCGGCAGAGGTTTCGCGGTAAGCAGGAGCATTACCCTCGCTAATTTGAATAGTGTTACTTGGGTCATCGGGTTTCATCTCACGGTATTTAAGTCCCGATACCTGCCATGTGCCGCCTGTTTCGTAATATGTAACAGTACCAACAACACGCACGCGATTTCCAACATTTAAAATGTTAAGCAGCGCACCTGTTTCATAACCGTAATAAACCGACATACCGTAGTACATATCGGTTTCGGCATCGTATTCCTCTACATATACTGAGTTGTTGTTATTGTAGGTAATAACACCCTCAAAAGCAACCTTGGCATTGTCGTAAAGCTCTATATTAGAGCGAAGATGTTTAAGGTCAACCTCGTAAGCATCGCCATAGAAAAAGTCAGGATCCTTTTCGCCTGAAAAAACGTTAAGCTTTTGTGACTTTGCCTGCTGGAATGCATTTGTCATTGCATCACCGTAGCGGTCGGCAGTAGTACCGCAAGAAATAGATAAACCGTTTTGAACAAGTTCAAGGTTTAAACAGCGATAGTCTTCACTATCTGCGGGTTTGTACCATACCCAAACCAAGTGTCTGCCACCTGTTGAGTCAACGTTCCACTGTTCGTTATCAGATTCAACAATAATAGATTTAGCGCCTGTTAACTTTTCTTTTGTAAAGTTTGAGGCTTTTTTACCCCATTCTTCAATCTTACCTGTAGACTCTGGGGTATTAATACCCATATAACGAGCCTTTAAAGTTCCGTCGTCGCTAATATCGGTTGGCACGAAAAAGTGAGTAGTGTCACCGTCGATATAACTTTTAACAGTAACCTCTTGCTTTTTGGTGCTTGATTCCATCTGCAACTTGGTATCTGCAACATAATCAACAGTTTTTGTGCTTGCTCCACCCTGAGACTTGTTGCCCTTGCAGCCTGTAAAACAGGCTACAAGAACGCACAGCACTAATAATATAGATAAAAGTTTATTAAATGTTTTCATCATAATTAATATTCACACTCGTCAAGAGCTTCTTGGAAAGCATCGTTAATAAGCTTGTCAACCGCTGCATCGTCGGCTGCTTCACCGCTTAAGCACTTAAGCAACAATGCGCCTGCCTGCTCACGAGCCTTAGAAGAACCGTTAAATGCAGGTGATACAAAGTAATCGTCACGACCGTCAATACCTACCTGCACGCACTTAGCAACAAGATATTCTTTACCGTTGCCCTTTTGGAGCCATGCAGCATAGTTTTCGTTTTCGGTTACTGACTTAATAACAGGCATATAACCTGAAGTCATTGAGAATTCAGCCTGGAATTCAATGTTAGTGCAAAGGAATTTTATAAACAACCAAGAAGCAAGAATCTGCTGATCGGTTGTGTTTGCGCCTTTCAAAATGCAAAGGCTTGGTCCTTGTGAAATGACCTTGCGGTTATCTTGACTGTACTGTGGAATAGGTGCAACGCCTACTTCAAATGCATAACTACCGTCTGCGGTGTCGTTGTTAGACATTTGGTAAGAAGCACCGCCCGATGAGCCTACGCACATATAGCAGTTGGTATCGGTCTGCTCTACAAAAAGGTTAGATGTGTAAGAGCCGTAAAGTTCTTGTGTTGTGAAGTAACCCTTTTTATAATTTTCGCGAAGTTCTTTTACAAATGCCTTGTTTTCGTCATTGTTAAAGAGATATTCTCCGCCATTTTCTGCGCTTGTAAAGTCGGTTTCCATCTGTTCGCAAAGAGTGATGAACCAGTTGTCTTCTGCGTCATAACCGAGTGGATAGCATTCGGGGTCAATTGCCTTAATTTTAGCACAAACATCCCAAAGCTCATCCCAAGTGGTAGGAACCGAAAGGTTGTTTTCCTCAAAGAAGGTTTTATTGTAGTAAAGAACCTCTGTAGATTTGTTAAGAGGCATGGTGTACATCTGGTTGTCACCGTAAACTAGACCTTCATTGTAATAGCTTTCAATAAAGTCAGCTTTTTGAGCATCGGTAAGACCAATAATTTCGTCACTATCGCCAATCTTAATATCGCTTGCGATAAGATTGTCAAGTGTTACAACCGATTTTGCAATGTTGTACATAGCAACGTGATCGGGGTAGCAGTAAGCAATGTTTGGCTGTGTGCCGCCTGCAATTTCGGTATTGATTTGACCGTTAATGTCACTCCAACCGCCTGCTGACTGATGAGTAATATTGATGTTTGGATAGATTTTGTTAAACTCCGCAATGTAGGTGTTAAGAACCTCCTGAAGCTTAGCGCCCATTGTGTGGGTGAAGGTGATGTCAACTGTCTCATCGGGGTTAAAGCCCTCGCTTGGAACTACAAAAGCGCCGTTTGCGCCCTTGCTTGAGCAACCTGTAAGCGCGAACATACCAAGCGCCATAACAACAGTTAACAGTATTGCTATAATCTTTTTAACCATAGCGTTTTTCAATCCTTTCTATTTTTAAAAATATAATAAACACTTACGTGTAAATTAACCCTTAATACCACTTCGGCTAACGCCCTGCATAATATATTTACGCAAGAATAAGAATACCAAGAACAATGGTGCTGACACAAGTGCTACAGCCGCCATTTGTACGGGGTAGTTTGCTTGACCTGTGGTATCGGTAAATGCGTTACGCAAACCGTTGGTAATCATTTGGTGGGCGGGGTCATTTGCAACAAGCTTTGGCCAGATGTATGAGTTCCAAGCGCCCATCATTTTAAGAATTGTGATAGATATAAGCGTTGGAAGTGCCAGTGGTATCATAACCTTCCAAAGATATTTTATATCACTTGTGCCGTCAACCTTGGCAGCCAAATACAATTCATTAGGTATTTGCATAAAGTTTTGACGAAGAAGATAGATATAAAACACACTTACAAGGAAAGGTACTATAAGCGCTGTAAAGGTGTGCATCCAACCCAAGTTGTTAACGGTTATATAGTTTGTAATTGTAAACAACTCGCCCGGAATCATCATAGTAGCAAGCAATGCGCCAAACAATGTTTCTTTGCCTTTAAATTCAAGACGTGCAAAAGCAAATGCCGAAAGCACAGTGATAACAAGGCTGGCAACAGTTGACACAAGACCTACGTAAAGGGTGTTCATAAAAAGATTGCCCAAATTAGCGGTGGTAAATGCCTTTGAATAGTTTCCCCACATTATCTCGCGTGGCCAAAACGTTGGAATTGCCTGACGGTATTCTGGCAAGGTTTTAAGGGAAGAAATAATCATCCAATAAAACGGAAACAAAATAATTAGCGCCATTATAAGCAAAAATGCGTAGGTACCGGTCTTACCTAAAAACTTAAATACATTTTGCACAAGCGTTGTTTTTTGAATATTACGCTCTTGCATAACATTAGTTGTTGTAGACATATTACGGCACCCCCTTAATAATGAACGTGCTTCTTGATAACTCTATTGTTAAATATTGTTACAAGAAGAATGATAACGAACAGTATCAAGGCGCCAGCACTAGCCAAGCCTTGACGGTCTTTTGCAAGTGCATCGTAAACAAAGCCTACCATTGTGTTAAGTCGGCCCGCATCGTCTGGGGGACCCATTTTATCGCCAAAAATACCGATAATGCTTGAATATTCTTTAAATCCGCCTATAAAGCCTGTAATAATTACGTACGCTAGCATTGGAGAAAGCAGCGGCACGGTAATGCGTGTAAGCACACGAGCCTTTGGTGTACCGTCTACCTTTGCAGCATCATAATACTGCTTGTTTATACTTTGTAAGCCGCCAAGAAGAATCAAAATCTTGAACGGTAATGCATTCCATACTATATACACAATCATAACCGCAATATTTGCCGCATAGCTTGAGCCTTGGTTTATCCAGCTTATAGGCTCACCGCCAAAGAACTGAATAACAAGGTTTATAATACCCCATGTGTCTGCCCTATTTTCAGCAGGATTAAAACCTACGATGTTAAACATAGTAGCAAATACCATGCCTATAGCGATTGAGTTTGTAACATAGGGTAAAAAGAAGATGGTCTGCAAAGTTTTTTGCAATGGCTTAATTGAGTTAAGGGCAACCGCAATAAGTAATGCAAGAGTTGTAGAAATCGGAACTGTCGCAACGCAAAGAATAGCGGTTGTTTTAAGACAGTCTAAAAACTTTTTATACTCTATAACTTTAAGGAAGTTGTCAAAACCAAATTGGAATGTCGCGCCGCCCATAGCAGCCATATTACCGTAGCCGTTTAAAAACGCCATACGCAAGGTGTTAAAGATAGGCCATACGGTAAATACAAGCAACAGCAATATAGCAGGTGACAAATAAAGCCAAGCTTTCCATTGATGTTTATTGTCAACCATATTACTTCACCTCAAAATATAGTCTTTGTTCGGTTTCCTTATTAAAGAGGAAGAACTTGTGAGGCTTGATGTTAAATTTAACTGTGGTAGCGGTAGTATCAACCTTAATATCAGAACTGATAATAGCGCGAACAACCGGACTTACCGAGTTTGCGTGTGTAGATACAACGCTTGCATCTCTACCCATAACCTCAACATTGTTAAGGTTGCAAGTAAGTACACCGTTAGCGCTAGGCTCAATACCTTCGGGACGGATACCTATGTAAACCTCTTGATCATCCACACCGCTAACCGACATAACAGCCTCGTCACCAATAAATACATTGCCGCCTTGTACCTTACCTTCAAGCACGTTTATAGGTGGAGTACCAAGGAAGGTTGCAACAAATAAATTTTTAGGATCGTCATATACATCTTGTGGCTTACCAATTTGCTGAACAACACCCAACTTCATTACTACTATAACATCAGATATAGACATTGCTTCCTCTTGGTCGTGAGTAACAAATATGGTAGTAATACCTGTTTCCTTCTGGATGCGACGAATTTCCTCACGAGTTTGTAAACGAAGACGCGCATCAAGGTTTGAAAGCGGCTCGTCCAAGAGGAGTACTCTTGGCATTTTTACAAGAGCACGTGCAATAGCAACACGCTGGCACTGACCGCCCGAGAGCTGATTAGGTTTCTTGTAATACTGATCGGAAAGACCAACCTTGTCAAGGGCAGCCTTTGCACGTCTGATTCGCTCCTCTCTGTCAATGCCTGCAATTGTGAGCGCAAGCTCCACGTTGCCAAGCACCGTCTGGTGAGGAATAAGGTTATAGCTCTGGAAGATAAAGCCAACTCTGTGGTTTCTGTAAACGTCCCAATCTCTGTCACGGTAGAGTTTTGTGCTTATACCGTTTATCACAAGATCACCCGAGGTATATCTGTCAAGGCCGCCCACAATGTTAAGAAGAGTGGTCTTGCCGCAGCCCGAGGGACCGAGAATGGAAACGAATTCTTTATCACGGAAAACGATGTCCACACCGCGAAGAGCCTTTACCGTCTCGGAAGAGGTAACGTAATTTTTTGTTATGTTACGTAATTCAAGCATGGTTTCTATGTCCTTTTTTAGTTTATTCGGAATAATTATATACCAAAATTATGAACAAATTTCATTTATAGGTAAAAATTTTTATAAACATTATAAAATATATTGGATTTTCGATTTATTCAACCTTTATCTGCTTCACCCAGATTCCCTTATGGACCAGGATAAGACCGGGAAGAAGCTTCAGATTTTCAACTATCAGAACAGGAGGCAGCATCACCTTGTAATCGAGTTTAAACACAAAAGCAAGCAGGGCCGCGACGGGAATAACTAAGACCCAGGCATAAACGCTGTCAAAGAGCATTGTGACAAATGCAAGACC
>JAZNSJ010000098.1:0-4511 GCA_045591155.1 Acutalibacteraceae bacterium
CAGTGTTGTAGTCATCACCAAATACGTGAAGGTCTTTTAATTTGCCAACAGCTACCTGTGAAATGTATGGCATAAGGTTGTTAGGAATACCCTTGGGGTCTTCTCCTATAAGACCGCTTTTGTGTGCGCCTATTGGATTGAAGTAACGAAGAAGTGCGATACACCAATCTTTGTCAGACACATAAAGGTCGCGCAAAATTTCCTCAATAAATAACTTTGTTCTGCCGTATGGGTTAGTAGCGCCTGTGGGCATACCCTCTACAAGTGGCACCTCGGTAGATGCGCCATAAACGGTAGCAGAAGAAGAGAACACTAACTTCTTAACGTTAAATTCATTCATTACTTCGATAAGAGCTATGGTGCTTTCAAGGTTATTTTTGTAGTACATAATTGGCTTTTGAACCGACTCGCCAACAGCCTTATGCCCTGCAAAGTGAACTACTGCATCAATCTTGTTTTCGTTAAATATTTTACGAAGAGCATCATAACTGCAAACATCTTCCTCATAAAATTTAACACATTTTCCTGTGATTTTTTCTACGCGGTTTAAAGACTCTTTGCTGCTATTGTTAAGGTTATCAACAACAATTACATCATATCCTGCATTTAACATTTCAACACAGGTATGGCTGCCTATGTAGCCTGCACCGCCGGTAAGTAGTATTGCCATAATTGGTACCCCCAAAAGTAATAAATTTATCATATATAATTATATATACCTTAAGTTATTTGTCAAGAAAATTAAAAGGCGGTTTTTGTCAAACCGCCTTTTTGTTATATTATTGCCTTGCGTTTACAAGCCTCTTTACATTTGCCACAGTTTGTGCATTTGTCGGGGTTAATTACGGCAACGTTGTTTTCTACCGTGATTGCCTCGCTTTCGCAAGCCTTTACACACATACCGCAAGCTATACAAGAGGTGGTGCACACCTTAACTACAGCAGGACCTTTATGACGGTTAGAGCAAAGCACCCGTGTTTTTTGTGATTTTGGAATAATTTTAATAATTGATTTGGGGCAAACCGCTGCACAAGAGCCACAACCGCTGCACAAATCTTCACAAACTACAACCTTACCGTCTTGTACACTGATAGCGCCAAATGAACAAGCAGCCACACAGTCACCAAGACCAATGCATCCAAATTGACATTCAAGTGGTCCTCCGTGAACAAGACTGGCTGTTAGGCAAGAGGGTTTACCCGTATACTCATATTTTTCTTTTGCATTTCTTTGACAGGCAACAAATGCAACCTTTGGTGTGGTTGAAATTTCTATGCCCAAAACCTCGCCCAATGATTTTGCTGTGTTTTCGCCACCAGGCGCGCATTTGTCTGGTTCTGCCTCACCTGCAGCAATAGCTGCGGCATAGCCGTCACATCCTGTATATCCACAGGCGCCACAGTTAGCACCGGGTAAACATTCACGTATTTTGGCCTCTCTTTCGTCGGTAGGAACTGCCATAAATTTAGAAGCAAGTGCTAGTCCCAAGCCCAAAATAAAACCGATTACAGTTACAATAATTACAGGAATAAGTATAGCTGACATAATTTTAACCTCCTATTCCTGCAAAGCCTAAAAACGATAGCGCTACAATTGCAGCAGCTATAAGTGTAATAGGCAAGCCTTTTAAAAATTCGGGAATATCGGCGGTGTCAAGCTTTGAGCGAACACCCGCAAAAAGAATCATTGCAAGCATAAAGCCAATACCTGCAGCAAGCGCATTTACAAGTGATAAACCAAATCCTAATCCGTCATCAATATTTATAGTAGTAATACCAAGTACAGCACAGTTTGTAGTAATAAGCGGTAGATAAATACCAAGCGCATTATAAATAGGCTTTATGTATTTTTTCAGAAAAACTTCAATAAGCTGAACTATAGCTGCAATAACCAAAATAAATACAACTGTTTGTAAATATTCAAAACCGTATGGCGCTAATAAATATGTGTAAATAGGGTGGGTAGCTGCCGTTGCAATAACCATAACGAGTGTTACTGCAACGCTCATAGAAAATGCCGTATTAACCTTTTTGGATACGCCAAGGAATGGGCATATACCCATAAAGCGTGACAGCACCATATTGTTGGTGAGAATACCTGCTAGCAATATTGATACGATAGATGTTGTACTATTCATCACTGCCACCTACCTTTGATATGTTTTCACAAGTTAATTCCTTGTCGCTGTCTAAAACGGCACTTTTACAAGCTGCACGCGACGGACAGTTAGCGCAACCGAAATGCTCTACAACCTCTTTGCCTTGCTTTTTAGATATTGCATTTGAAACTGCAACCAAAATACCAAACACAAAGAAACCACCAGGGGGGAGCAGAAATATTATCATAGGGTCGATAAACTCTGCTGTAACAGCAAGTCCAAATATTGTACCTGCGCCTAAAAGCTCACGTATAGCGCCCATTAAGGTAAGAGTAGCTGTAAAACCAATGCCCATACCCAAGCCGTCTAAAATACTGGGAAGCACAGGGTTTTTAGATGCAAACATCTCGGCACGCGCCAAAATGATGCAGTTTACAACTATAAGCGGTAAAAACACACCAAGCGCTTCATCAAGAGCGGGTGTAAATGCCTTTACAAGCATTTGTACCACGCTTACAAAACCTGCGATTACGGTAATAAAGGCGGGAATACGAACCTTGTCAGGAATAAAATTGCGAAGCAAGGATATTACGAGGTTTGAACAAACCAAAACTATAGTAGCTGCAACACCCATACCAACACCGTTTATAGCGGCAGTAGTAACCGCAAGCGTAGGGCAGGTGCCAAGCACAAGACGCAAAACGGGGTTTTCCTTAATGATACCGTTTGTAAAAATACTCATATTTTTTGATTTCATTCAAGTGCATCCCCCTTTACTAAAATTTCCTCAGCGTAATCAAGTGCTTGGTTTACGGCACTAGTTACCGCCTTTGAACTAATGGTAGCGCCTGTAACTGCGTTGATCTCATTGTTTTCGATGTTAGCCGCACCGCCTTTTATAACAGTTACACCCTTTTTAAGTCCTGCAAACTGACTGTAAAAAGTTTCTTTGGTAACATTTTGGCCAAGACCTGGGGTCTCACCCGAAGCGTCAAGAATTTCTACTGCGGCAACGGTGCCGTTCATATTAACGGCAGTCATAACCTGTATGTCACCGCCGTAGCCTTTAGCAGATACAGTAAAGATACAGCCTATGGTGTCACCATTCTTTATAGCGGCATTATATGTGACATCGCCAAATGCAGTAATGGCCTGCAACTCGTGGTATTCGTCGGCTTTAATAAGTTTTTCCATGGCAGAATTTTTGGTTTGGGTTGCCAAGGCTTCGATTTTTTTATGTGTCAGCGCGTTTGCCGAGCTTAGTGCTAATGTTACAACCACGCAAATAATTGCTAAAACTGATGTAGGTGTAGCAACATCACTGATTTTTTTATAAAAGGCTACTATGTTGTTAAGTATAGGTTTAATTTTATTAAGTAACTCTTTCACGATTTTGCCACCTCCACAGCTCCAAACGGTTTAGAAAGTGTTATGCGGTTTATATGTGGGGTAAGTATATTCATAAGCAGTATCGCATATGAAACGCCTTCGGGTAGGGGGCTAAACTGCCTTATAACAAAGGTGATAAGGCCGCATCCAATACCAAATATAAGTTTACCAAGGTTGGTAGTAGGTGTGGTTACATAGTCGGTAGCCATAAATATAGCTCCAAGCATTAAACCGCCACCAAAAACAGATAGGGCTAAATTATTACCTGCAATAAGGCTGGCAAGAGCTACGGTACCAACAAAGGCAACAGGAATAATCGGCTTTATAACACGGCGAAGCATCAAATATATTCCGCCAATAATAAGCAAAAACGATGATGTTTCACCAATGGAGCCAGCATGCATACCAAAGAACAGTTGTCTAAAGGTATGTGTAGCCTCTTCTGCAAGTGGTGTGGCACAAGACATAGCATCTACAGCGCCTGATGACCACCATTCTATAGGCTTAACATAACTTGACATTTGACCCGCAAACGACACAAGCAATACAATTCGCGCGGTCATTGCAGGGTTTGCAAAATTAAAGCCAAGACCGCCAAACATTTGCTTTACAACAATTATTGCAACAATACTACCAATAGCCGCAATCCAAAATGGAGTTTGCGAGCTTAAATTCATACCAAGTAAAAGGCCTGTAAGCACTGCTGACAAATCGCCAATAGTTTGTGGCTTTTTAAGCGCTAAATTCCATATAGCTTCGCTTGCTACGGCGGTAATAATTGTTACTGCTAAAATAACTGCGGCACGCCAGCCAAAAAGTATGCAACCGTAAATTGCGGCAGGCAAAAGAGCTATTATAACATCAAGCATAATGCCGCTTGTGGTATCTTCGTGCCTAATGTGGGGTGAAGATGTAACCTTTAAAAGCTTACCCATTTACTTTTGCCTCCTTATCTCTGCTTTGGCTGTACGCATCACCTGAGTGAGTGGACGCTTTGCGGGGCATACGTAAGAGCAGCATCCGC
>JAZNSJ010000099.1:0-3644 GCA_045591155.1 Acutalibacteraceae bacterium
TCACTTCTACAATCATCAGCGCATCCAACTTAAAACAAAACTGACACCACTCGAAAAGCGATGTCAGTTCGTTGCTTAAAATTTAATACTATCTACCATTGGGGCTGTTTTTGTACTGTCCGCACAATTTGGGGCAGTCCAGAATTACCGCTGTTTTTGTTTATATAAAGTTAATCCTTAAGCTCTGATGTGCAATGGGCACAACGTGTGGCGTCAATAGCAATTTCACTTTTACAGAAGGGACAAATCTTTGTTGTGGAAATTTCTTCTGCTACATTTTCCTTTTTCTTGCCTATAGACATAAGTGTGTTCATACCCTTTATAAGCATAAAAAGCACAAAAGCAATAATTATAAAGTTTATTACCGCAGAAATAAACGCCGAAAGATAGCCAAGTAGTATTTCTTTTGTGTAATAATCGGCTGTATGCGTTCGGGTAACAAAATCAAGAATGGGTTGAATAAAATTGTCTTTAAGTGCAGTAACAATGGCTGTGAATGCGCTGCCTATAATCATACCTACAGCTAAATCCATTACATTGCCGCGTAGGGCAAAGGTTTTAAACTCGTTTAAAAATTTTTTCATAGAAGCACCTCGAATTTCGTTTTTTTAATTATAGCACATTTTGTTGTATTAGCAAGTAGTTTTTTGGCAAATTTAATGTTTAATTTATACAAAATTGAAAAATGATGAAGATAAAAAAAATACCTTGGAAAAAATTGCGATCGAAAGTCGGTCTAAAGCTAAAGAAAATTCTTGTTATAAGTGGAAAAATATGGTAATATTTTGCCACAAACTTGATAAAGGAGTTATTTAAAAATGAAAAACAAACTAAAAGTAATAATTGCTGACGAAAGTGCAGATTTTGGTCAAAATTGCGCAAAAGTATTAAAAAGCTACGGTATGGAGGTTGTATTGTGCGAAAAAGACGGCGCAAAGTTGTTGTATGAGATAGACCGACAAAATACCGATATTGTTATTGCGGATGTATTTATGCGCAATATTGATATATTTGGCGTTTTAAATAAACTTAATGACAAGGATGCTAAATGCAGGCCAATGGTTATGGTTATGTCAAGCTTTGATAATCCAATGCTTGAAAAACAAGCGCTTGAGGCAGGCGCCGCATATTACTTTTTAAAGCCTATCGACATTAATACAATGGCGCAGCGAATTATACATATTTCAGGTTGGAAGAATGAAAAAGCTCCGCTAATTGTAAATAAGAGCGCCGTTGCAACAGATATTGATCTTGAGATTTTAATAACAGATATTATACATCAAATCGGTATACCTGCGCATATTAAGGGCTATCATTATTTACGAGATGCTATAATGATGTCTGTAAAGGATAATTCAATGATAAGCTCGGTAACCAAAATTTTATATCCTACAGTTGCAAAGAAAAACGATACAACTTCATCACGTGTAGAACGTGCAATACGCCATGCAATTGAAGTTGCTTGGGACAGAGGAGATATAGATACATTGAATTCATATTTTGGCTACACAATACAAAACAGCCGAGGCAAGCCTACTAATTCTGAATTTATTGCTATGATAAGTGATAAAATTAGGCTTAATTTAAAAGCAAGTTAATAAAAAACATATATAAGCGCATAAATACGAGGTTTCTACTGTGGGTAGAGTTGCAAATCTTTTTAGTGGAGTCGCCGTTTGGCTTTGTAGATTGTATTTAGAGGCGTTCTTTAGTAAAATATATGCGTTGCAATTTTGCAACAAACACTTTTTAAGGAGCAAAATCTTTTTATGCGTGATTATGTAATTTTTGTTGATTCGGCCTGCGATATATCGTGTGATTTATTAGCGGAGTGGGGGGTCAAGTTTTGTGAATTAAGCCTTGTGTTTAGTGACGATGCACGTGAATATTCAGACCATGAAATCCCCGCAAGTGATTTTTATAATCGAATGCGAAATGGCGCCCAGCCTAAAACCTCAGCAGCAAATATGGGCAAGTTTTGCGATGCTTTTGAGCAAATAGTTAAGAATGGCTATGACATTATGTATCTTGGCTTTACATCTGGTCTTTCGGCAACCTGTAATTTTGCGCGTGAAGCTGCAGAAGAGATTATGTCACAATATGAGGGTAGTAAAATTGTTGTTGTTGATTCGCTTTGCGCGTCGGCCGGTTACGGTTTGCTTGTTAAGCTTTTGGTTGATAAGAAAAATGATGGTGCCAACATCGATGAATTAGCGAGTTATGCTGAAAACACCAAATTGCATGTAACACACTGGTTTACTGTAGATGACCTTAAGTACCTTAAAGCAGGCGGTAGAATAAGTGCTACCACAGCACTTGTAGGCGGTATGCTTAATATTAAGCCTGTTATGAAGGTTGATGAAAATGGCAAGCTTATTAGTGTATCAAAGGTGCGCGGAAGACGTGCGGCGCTTAAGGCCATTGCTGATATTTATGCTGAAACCGCTATTGACAAAAAGGATGGAATTGTGTTTATTTCTCATGGTGACTGTATTGATGATGCAAACACACTTGCTGATATGATAAAAGAAAATAGCGGCGCTACAGTACAACTTATTACCAATGTTGGTCCTGTAATAGGTTCGCATTCAGGTCCCGGAACACTTGCATTGTTCTTCATGGTAAACGAGAGATAATTACTAAAAGAACAATATAAAACGAAAAACCTGTCGGCTACAGTCGACAGGTTTTTTTGTCTATGGGCTACAAAAAAGATATTTTTGCTGTTTTTGCGTATGAATTTGAACTCTCACATTTCTATCTAACCACACTCAAATAACGATCTTTCGGTCGAATTGAATCTGCTCCGAGGTATAATCATTGATTAAGAGCGCCGACATTAACAGTATAGAATGGTACGTCCCCGATTCTTATACGATTCCCATTGCGATCTCAACAACCAGTGCTACGATAACAACCAATGCCGAGATAATGAAGCCGTGGATCATCGGACGGATACCGGCCTTCTTCATACTTGAAAAAGAAGTGTTGAGCCCTATGGCTGCCAAAGCACTAACCATAAGGAATTTGCTCGCACTTTTTGTGCCGGAAACAACAGCCGCAGGAATCGGGAAAATACTTGCCACAATGGACATAGCAAGGAAACCGAGGATAAACCAAGGGAATATTTTTGTAATGCTGAAGTTTGCCTTCAGCTCACTTCCGTTTTGGCTGTTGGCAAGTGCTTCTTTACGCTTTAAGCGAAGCTGCACAAAAGCAAAGGTAATAACGGTAGGAATAATCGCAAGGGTTCTTGTGAGCTTTACCATTGTGGCGAAATCGCCAGCACCTTCTGAAAAAGCATAGCCGGTCGCAACAACGGAAGATGTATCGTTGACTGCCGTTCCCGCCCAAATACCGAATGCTTGGTCAGTCATACCCAGTGCTCTGCCCATAATAGGAAACAGCACGATCATCGCCATATCAAACAGGAAGGTGGCAGACATAGCATAAGCCACGTCATTATCGTCTGCATCAATAGTCGGTGCAATCGCAGCAATGGCAGAGCCACCGCAGATACCCGTACCTGCAGAGATAAGGTTGGAGAGCTTCCAGTTCAGTCCTAACGCCTTGCCGATAAAGTAACCGCCGCCAAAGCAGGTCAGCAGAGTAAATATCATAACGGTGAGGGACATTTTACCTAC